>CAZQXU010000027.1:0-13310 GCA_964597385.1 uncultured Nitrosopumilaceae archaeon
CATCCTTGGATGACAGGCAAAGTAATCGTACAGTAGATTTTACTGAATATTGTAAACATACAATTATTCTATTTTATCATGAATTTCTTACTTCGATCTTTAGACTGTCCATTATTTACTAATCTGTATTGTAAAATCATCTTATAGTACAATTACTTTACTTCCATGTTCTGTGGATTCAAATTTGTATATTCTTTCCACATTTGAATCCTCAAATATCTCTGAATCATGCGTAATTATGATAAATTGCATTGGTTTTCCAATGTTTGCGATATCTGATAATTGAGACAATACTCCAACAAGTGCTTTTTTACGTTCTGCATCAAGGTGAGTTGTAGGCTCGTCTAATATCATTAAATTCAGATTGGATGCTCCAAGCAAACTTGCCATGCCTAATCTGAGAGCAAGTGCAACACTGACTTGTTCTCCGCCACTTAGGGATTCTAAATCTAACATTTCACTTTTGGAATAACATGTAATTGATATGTCTCTTGCTTTTTCTGATAGTGCAATTCTTTGAATTTTTGTATTAAGCAGTGTAAGATACTCTGAAGATTTTATCGAGATTGTATTTAGTGCCCATGATCTTAAACTCATTGCTACAGGACCATCTCGGCTAAAAATATTCATTTGAATAATCTCTAATTTTTCAATATATTTTTTAACGATTTTAAGATCTGATACTATTTTTTGTGTTGTTTTTATTTGCTCTTCGTACTTTGATATTTTTTCTATTATTGCACCTAGGTGTTGATCTGTTTGTGAAAGAATAGTTTGTTTTTCATTAATTAATTTTTTTAGATTTAAAAATTCATCTTCATCAAATCCTCTAGTCTCTTGCTCTAATTTTGTAATGATCTCAAACATTCTTTTTGCATTCGAGTCTATCTGAGATATTTCTAATAAATTACCGTTAATAGATGATGGAATTTTTTGTATGTTTTCTTTTTTAAATTTTATTTCTCCTTGAATTTTTCTTATGTCGTCTTGATCCTTAATAGCATGTGCTCTTAATGTTGCTTCAGCATTTCTTACATCTTGAAGTCTTTTAGAAAACTCTGTTCTTTTTTGATTATATAGTATACGTTCTTTTTCTGCTGAAATAATTTGTTCCTTAATTGATGCGATCTCTTGCTTTAGATGCTCTTCTTGAAATAATGGATTTAGTTTTTCAACTTTAGAATCACATACAGGACATTTGTTGTCTTTTAATTGGATTTTTTCAGCTAATGCTTGTTTTTCCTTAAGCGATGCAACTTTGCCTGTTAATTCCTGAATTCTTTTCTGGTTTTCTTCTACTGCCAATTCTATTCTTTCCATTTTTAATTCTAAATCATTTTTCAGTCTAATATGCTCAAAACATCCCTCACAATCACGTATTTTATGCTCTTTTTCGGCAATTTCTCGCTGAATTTCTTGAATTGCCTCTTTTGCATACAATTGCAATTCTTTTTTCCTTAATTCTAGTTGATTTATCTTATCTATTTTTGGGGATTCTATCTCTAGTTTTGCTCTAAGTGATGATACTTCTTTTTGTAATTCAATTTGTTTTAAAACAAGTTCTTCTTTTTGTGGTTTAGATTCTTCTAGTTCTGCCATGAATTTTTGTAATTCTCGTAATAAAATATCTATATGTGTATCATCATATCCTTTCTCATCTCTTATCTTTTCTCGGAAATTTTTTATAATTATTTTCATTGCCTCTGATGCTACATCCAATTTATCGATTCCAATTATTGCATTTAGTAGTTCTTTGAACTCTTTTGGTTTTGCTTTGATTATTGCATTTAATTCTCCTTGTTGCACTATTGATGCAATCTTTAACTTCTCAAAACCCAATCCTATTATTTTTTCAACTTCTTGTGTCATTGATTCACCAAATTGCTTTCTTTCACCAGCTGCAATTTGTAAAAATTCATCATTAACATTCTCGCTGAATTTTGCAGCAAGTCCACCTTTGTTATCTATTTTTCTTACTGCCTGGTATTGTTTACCATTGATGTTAAATTCTACTTTGGCAAATCCCTGATTAGCCCCTCTTTTTATTAATCCTTTATTTGATTTTCTAGTATGTTGTCCAAACAATGCAAATGTAATTGCATCTATAATACTTGATTTTCCTGCTCCGTTTTGTCCTACAAATACCGTTACCCCATTTCCAAATTCTAATCTTGTTTGAGAATGTGATAAAAAATCTCCTAATTCAATAGTTGTTATCATTTACTTTCCTCCTTTTTGTATTTCTCAAAGTTTTCAATAATGATCTGAGTAGCTTCTTTGATCTGAGCAGATGACAATAATGGAAGTAATTCCTTTATGGCAAAGTTTGCAATTTGTTCTGAACCACTTGCATCAACTGATAATCTGAGCATCTCATCGTCAATTGTATTTGGTCTTTCTAGGAGTACTGATGATTCTGATGTTTCTTTGGATGTAATTCGCCAAAAACATCTCAATGTTTGTTGATATAACCTTGAAATTTGTGCCTGAATTTGGTCAGTTTCTATGTTCTTACCTTGAATTTTTATTTCTACTATTGGTTTTCGCTCTATATTACCTATTTTTGAAGAGATTTCATCTACTACTTTTGTTAATTCATCATAGTTTGTTTTAAATGAAAATTGTTGTCTCGTATCTAACTCAATCCAATTGTTTTTTACTTCTTTTTCAGAAATATCTACTTCAAAGAATCCCTTCTTTGCCTCCTTGATTCCTTCACTTGTTGTTAATTCTATTGATCCTGGATAAGCTACTGGTCCATTTAGATGACTAAATTGTTTGATATCATGATCATGCAAATGACCCATTGCATAATATGTAAAATTTTTTGGTAAATCTGTTGACTGTAATTCTCCTGCAAACTTGTTAAACTCTGTAATTCCCTGATGTAATACTAGAATTTTATGTCCTGCATGTTTGCTTGCAATTTCATCTACTGCTCTGAACTTTTCTTCAAATTGCGGAATTTCTGTTTTCCTTATTTTATCAAATCCTACTATCAACACTCCTTTATGATTAATTGGATTTCCCTGTCCGATATATTTTGAAAATTCTAAGTTATGATATACATATGGGATTGGAGTTGAACGAATTCTACTTATGTCGTGCTCTCCTAAAATAAAAAATGAATCAATGCTGTTATTTTTTAATCTCTTTAATGCATTTGCCATTTGAACAATTGCAGTACCGTTTGGATTTGGTATATGAAAAATATCTCCTGCAAATATTACAAAATCTACATGATCTTTAATTGAAATATCTATGGCTTGATTAAAAACATGATATACATCATGTTCTCTTTCCTCTGAACCATACTGTACTAGTCCTAAATGAGTATCTGAAATATGTGAAAATAGCATTTAATCTAACAACAAATCTTTCTTGACAAGTCCTTGAGTTGATTCTAGGGCAATCCCATTCATTTTTTCTGCATTTGCCCATGCATTAACCGCGCTTTGATCTGCTCCCATGATCTTTTCTTTTACTTCTTCTACATGAACTAGTGATGGTAAATTGGTCCACTGTCCTACTAGTACTGCATCGCCTACATTCAAAGAAGTCAATTGAGCAATTAATTCACGACTAGTAGATTCTGTGGCAGCTGCGATTTGACGTTGATCATCTTCTTGTATTATTTTCATTATGGCGAAAGATCCTAATTGACTGAGAACGTTCAGATCTACACTTCTTGGTCTCTGTGACACTATTCCTAAACCCAATCCGAACTTTCTTCCTTCTCTGGCAATTTTAGCTGCCCAATATTTTGCACTTGTGTCATGATCTTTTGGAATAAACACATGCGCTTCTTCTATTATTACAAAAATAGGTGAATCAAACTTGTAATTTCTCTCTCTCTTTGATCTTCCATGTTTTACAATACTGGCATCTTTTCTGTCTTTGAGTAATTGTTGTAAATAGAATGCTAGTGCAACGTTTGCTTGCTTTTCAGATAATTCTGAAATATTTAAAATATTTGTCCGTCCCTCTTTGATAAAACTAATTGGATCTCCCATGTCCGGATCCAATATATCTTCAAATCTTCTTTGAGCTTCCTCTATAATGTCTTGAACTCTATATGCTGATGTTCTGATCTCTTTGATTTTTTTGTCTTCTGAATTCACAATGAATTCTACTTCTGTTTCTAATTTCTTCCAAAATTCTTTTGATTCTTTTACTTGTTTTGTAAATGCCATTCTTAATACTCTTTGTTGTACATTTGCACCGTCTCTAATTTCTAAAACTTCTGATAATTGATCTGCATCTAATAATCTAGGATTAATTTTTGCATCAATTACATTTATTCGTGGAATGTTTAATGTTGTATAGTCATTATGATAATCAAAAATTATCACTGTCCCTTTTAGTTTACCAATCTGTTTTGTAATTAATGAAACAAGATTACTTTTTCCCATTCCAGTCATTGCTAAAATTCCTAAATGTCTTGCAACAATTTTATCGAGATTGATTTTAGCTTCAATTGATTTTTCTCTTAATAAATTTCCAATTTTGACCCAACCATCTTTTTGTGGGCTGAAAATAGCTTCCAAATCCTCTTTTGTTGGTTGTGATATTGGTGTTCCTGGAATTGGTGGAACTGCTGGTATAATTGATTGTCCCTTTCGTAAATTTTCTAAAAATCCTAAAATTCCGATATGTGCAGTGTATGTTTTATCTCTCTTGTTTATCTCTGCAATTTCTGTGCTTTCAAATGCTTCATCAAAATTTTTAACATCTGCAAATGCAGCACTTGACACAGATGATTTTTCAACTAATCCAAGAATCTCTCCTTCATCTGAATCAATTTTAATATATTCTCCAACCGAAAGTGGTCTTGATGTAATAGCCGTCACAAATGTGGGCTTTGATTCTCCTATTACAAAACCTGTGTTCAACTTAAAACCTCACGTGAACCAATTTCGTTACTCAATCCTAACAAGCTAACCAATTTTGCAAGTTCTTTGTCAGATATTTTACAGTTGTTATGTGCCAGCTTCAATGCATATGGGTATCCTCCAACACTACTTTTGTATAGTTTATTCATTATTGATTTTATTTCATCATTATCTCTATTTCCACCTAAAAATTCTAACTTTATAATTGGTGTTGAATCACTTAATCTCACAAATGTCGAAGAAATTACTTTATCTACTCCATATTTCTTTTCAACAAATATCTTGCTAAATCCTGCACCCTTTGTTATGTGATTATAATAAAAAATATCTCCTGCTAATGAACCTAGATTCTCAAATTGTTTTTTTGTATTTGACGTCTTTGCAATAAAAATTACATTGTCTCTTTTTTTTATTGTTTTTACCACCATTGCATCTAATGATGATTGTCTTGTCATAAATTGTGAATGAAGTGATCCATCCATTAATACTAAATCTACTAAATCAACAGTTTTTTCACATGCCTCAATTTCCATTCTACTTGCAATTTTTGATAGATCTATATCCGAACCTAATCCTGACTCATGTAAATCTACCAATACTTCTCCATTCGATTTAATTGATACTGCAGTTGTTGCCCAGAGTTCAATTCCTTGAAATCTTGTATTGTTAAAACTACTGTCTATTCCAGCAGTACTCACGTCTTGTTTTGTAGGTGTAAATTCTACCCAATTTTGCTTTGCTTTCTGTAAAATCTGTTCAAATTTAGGCCCTTTTAGAATGGACAGCATTTTTTCTCTGTTGATGATGGCATCTTTGTATACAGTATTTAGCACAACAATACTTTGTCGGTTTGAATAAAATCTTTAGGTTATGCTGACCATTCACCTATGTGACACTTAAGTTAAACTTAGCCAATTCTACCTTTCAAAACAATCTTTTCACTAGTACCTGAAGGCGTTGATTTATCGATGTATCTAATTTCATACTCATCGCCTATGTGAATTGTCTTTCCATTGATTGTTCTTGGAATTTTTATTTTTACTTCAAAAATTCCTGTATTTTTCCCAGTCTCTACTAGATAATTGGAATTTGCATCAAAACTAGGATTTGTCAAACTCGTTCTGATTCCACCTTCTCCTCTAAATTCAAATTGACTCAAAGATATCTTGTCTTCATTTTTAGAATCTCTGTTTGCATCTTGTTCATAAATTCGTAATGTAAATTCATGACCTATCCTGGAACCTCCTCCCACACTCTCAACATTTGCATATGTTTTTGATAATGAGACTGATTGTGTTATGGTCTGTTTATCTCCTGAATAATCTGATGCATCCAAATATTTTATCAAAACAACATCATCTTGACTCAAAGGCCTTCCATTAATGGTATCAGGTAATTGCAATTTCACATAAAACTCTCCAGTGTCAGGACCAGTTTCTATCATAGTTGAAGGTCCATCAATTGAAACTCCATTAATTGTAAACTCAAATAATCCTGCAGTAGACACTGTCTCTACTCCGTTATGGGCCACATTCAAGTCATCATCCTGGATGTAAAAATTAATCACACTACCAGTTGATGCTGGAACCACTTTTACACTCTCTTGCTTTTTTATTGGAGTCGTAGTCTTTTCTAGATCTTTAATGGAAACATCTGAATTTGTAGTAATTTGAGTAGTTGCTCTAACTTCAATTTTTCCTAAACCCCGCTTTTCTAATCTATCTGCAGTTTCTTCACTGACACATGCTGGAGACCCATTATTTCTAATCACTAAGGAAAAACCATCTTTACAAGAAATATCCTCTACAGAAACTCCTCTTTTCATCTGCTTTCTTGGCGATTCTGCATCTACACTAGTGAAATTTCCTACAATTCCAATAGATAATATCAAAAATAAGGCAATTCCAAATAATGCCTTGTTCATGCCCAATTTCATAATTTCATTATTCATTTTTTACCATAAATAGATTGATGATAAATCATACTAGTTTCAAATTATCGACTCTGATAATCTAACCATTAATTATATTTAATAAAATTAATTTTTCATTACATGAAATTTGTTTTTGCCTCTGTTATTCTATTGATGTTGATCCCAACTAGTTTTGCTTTTGGTAGTCATGTCATTGATGATATGGATGCATTTGCCCAGTACCTAGATATCACTCAAATTTCATCTGAAAAGTATGTTCTAACAATTGATGATAAAACATATGATATTCATTATGGGTACCATGGCAGTTTTGAAGTCAATCTGGAAAAAACACAAGAATATCCAAAGTTGTCTTTTATGGAAATAATCCCTGAAAGAAAGTCAATTCAAATTACTATGGAGAGTGTCCCTTCAACTAGTATTTTTTGGCTACGATTACCACTTGATGTGATCTCTGCTGAAGGTGCACAATACAAGCTAACAATTGATGGTGTAGATACACAATACGACCTAATCAAATATCCTGACAACTATGCATTGGGAATGATGCTCCCAAAGGATGCAAAAAATGTTGAAATTATTGGAACATATGTTGTTCCTGAATTTGGTATGTTGCCAATTATGATTCTAGGAATTATTCTTGCTGGTACAGTTTACCTTGCTAGAAAATCTTCTATTATCTCAAGACTAGAATTAATTAAGTGATTATTCCAAGTAAAATAACTTGAAAAGAATTGGACTCTTGGGATGTGGTGCAATTGGGACTCAAATTGCATTGGCAATTGATTCAGGTAAAATTCCTGGCACTCTAACTCATGTGTATGATGCCTCAAAAGATGCATCATCTAGTTTGGTTAGTAAATTAAAAAATAAACCAATTATTGTTGAAAATCCCCACCTTCTTTCATCATACCCAGTTGACATTGTTGTCGAAGCTGCATCACAAGAAGCAGTTAGAAATGTAGCTCACAGTGTATTGCAAAATAAACGAGACCTAATGATCATGAGTGTTGGTGCATTACTTGATGAGTCAATCTATGATATTTTATCTGAAGCATGTGAGCATTTTCATAAAACAATCTATTTACCCTCTGGTGCAATTGGTGGACTGGATGCAATAAAATCAGTTTCAGATTTACTAGAATCAGTTACATTAACTACCACCAAACATCCAAAGTCACTCAAGGGTGCAAAATTCTTTGAGACATCAAAGATTGATCTAGAAAAAATCACAACACAAACAATCATCTTTGAAGGAACTGCAAAAGAAGCAGTATCTCAATTTCCTGCAAACATCAATGTTGCAGCATTACTTAGTCTAGTTGGAGTAGGTAGTGAAAAGACAATGGTAAAAATTGTTGCAGACCCAAACACCGACAAAAACACTCACAATATTGTAGCACAAGGAAAATTTGGAAAGATGTCATTTAACATTGAAAATATTCCAGATGAGACAAACCCAAAGACTAGCAAACTTGCAATTTTATCTGCAATTGAAACTCTAAGAAAATACTGCTCCAGTGGAATATCTATTGGAACATAATATGGCAAAAATTGCCATAATTGCCTATTTTTTAGAGTAAACCGGACCTGATCTTATTCTTTAAATGACTACATCATGCACTGAGCTTGGTAAATGTTAGTTCAACAATCATCTAGTCTCAAAGAGGAAATTATGCGTCTAAAAAAAGAAAAAGACGTTGTTATCTTGGCTCATAATTATCAAATTCCAGATGTTCAAGATATCGCAGATTTTACTGGAGACTCGTTAGGTCTATCAAGACAAGCAGCCAAAGTTCCTCAAAAAACAATTCTCTTTTGTGGTGTCCACTTTATGGCAGAGACTGCTGCAATCATCTCACCTGAAAAAAGAGTATTGATTCCTGATTTAGAAGCTGGATGTTCTCTATCTGATTCTATAACTATAGATGAATTAAGAAACTGGAAGAAACAACACCCAAATGCAATCACAGTTGGTTATGTAAATACCACTGCAGAGATAAAATCTGAATTAGATTACTGTTGCACTTCAGCAAATGCTGTAAATGTAGTAAAGGCAATTCCTGAAGATAAAGAGATTTTATTTTTACCTGACATGTTTTTGGGTTCTTATGTTGCCAAAGTTACTGGAAGAAAGAACATGTTCATCTGGGCAGGAGAATGCCATGTACATGCCGGCATCAAACCTGAAGATATCACAGAAAAACTAAATTCACTCAAAGACGCTGAATTTGTAATTCATCCTGAATGCAGTTGTACCACACCAATGATGTATGATGCAGCAGCTGGAAGTTTTGATGGAAACAAAGTATCTATCTTATCCACTGAAGGAATGCTTAATCATGTACATAATTCCAAAGCCAAAAATTTCGTTGTTGCAACTGAGACTGGAATCTTATACAAAATGAAACAACAAAATCCAGACAAAAATTTCATCCCAGCATCTGAAAAAGCAGAATGCCAATACATGAAGATGATAACCCTTGAAAAAGTCTATGATGCTCTAGTTCAAGAGAGAAACCAAGTTGTAGTGCCAAAAGAGATTGCAGACAAGGCAAGAACCGCAATAGAGCGAATGCTTGCAATTAGCTAATCTGAGCCTAATTTCCCAACTATCTTATTTGACCTATTTCAAATAATTTTGATTTGGTAGGTCTGTTTAGTAAAAATCCAAAAGAAAAAAACCTTTTACAAAAAAGAAAAGAGTTGCGAAAACTAGTCAAGAAAAAACAGCATGATGATGCTTTGAAATTAGGATTAGAAATACTACAAAAAGCACCATATGAACAAAATGTCTTGTTTATTGTAGGTGGCATCTATTACATGAAAAATCAATATCAGACAGCCATGCCATATTTTGAAAGGGCTTTAGATATTGGCGCTTATGATGTTGAAGTTTTAACTCTCAAAGCAAATTCGCATTATTTTCTTGGGGAACCAAAAAAAGCGCTTGCATGCTGTGAAAAAATCAAAGAAATTGATCCAAAAAATAAAGCAGTCGCTGAATTACTATCTAAAATAAAATAATCACACTTCTAAACTCATGTCTATTCCTTTGACCGAGTTTGTTATACTTCCAACAGATATGATATCTACTCCTGTTTTTCCATACTTTGCAATATTTTTTGCATTAATTCCACCTGATGCTTCAAGTAGTACTTTGTCTCGCAACTTTTCTTCCTTGAGAACTTGAATTGTTTTTTTAATCTGCTCTGGTGAAAAATTATCTAACATAATTATCGTAGCCCCTTCTCTTGCTGCCAATACTGCATCTGCAGTATTTTCTACTTCAACTTCAAATTTCTTATGTTTTTTCTTTGCACTTTTAATCAAAAACAACAAATCACTTACTGCAATGTGATTGTCTTTGATCATCACCATCTCATCTAATCTTAATCTGTGTCTTACTCCTCCACCAATCTCTACTGCCTCTTTATCGAAATATCTCAAGCCAGGAGCCGTCTTTCTTGTGGCATACAATTTAGTTTTATTTGAAATCTTTTTTACCAATTCACTAGTCTGTGTAGCAATCCCGCTCATTCTTGTAAGTAAATTAAGCGCAGTACGCTCACATGTGAGAATCTTTCCAGCATCGCCAGTTATCTTCAAAATTACATCATTTGGATTTACTCTACTGCCATCTTTTTTTAGAATTGTTACTCTGCATCCTTTTAATTTGAAAATCTCTCTTGCATGATTCACACCTGCAACTATAGCTTTTTCCCTTGAGATAATTTTAGCAGTAATTTTTTTTCTAGGTAAGAGAACACTTGTGATATCTCCTTTACCAATATCTTCAGCTAAAAATGCAATTAACTGTTTTTTAGAATTAAATGAAATCATGATGATATTGAAGTTAGTATGATTTTAAAGATTTTACGTAACTTTGATTGCGTACTTGCCTTTTTGTTTAATTCCCAATGTCTTTGAAATTTGAGAATTTGTTGGGTCTACAACTAGTACTACTCCATTCCAGTCTGGTGTCAAATCAGATGATTTGCATGCTGGACAAACTTTACCTGTAGTTACAAACTTGCATTTTCTACAAGCCATCTCTCGAGCCATTTAACTTGCCTCTACTTTAGCTTCTTTTGAATCGCTAGAACCGCCAGATGATTTTTTAATCTCTTCTGCAATCCATGCATCTGCACCAAGGAATGGTTGTCTGCATGTAATTCCAATCTTTCCCATTGCAGCAGCTTTACCTAATGATACTGCAGTAATTCTTGCTCTAAGTGTGGAACCAACTTTTAATGTTCTACCACTTTGATTAGCTAAAATCATTCCAGACTTTACATCACTCTTTAGATAGTCATCCATAACTTGTGACAAATGTAGTAATGCATCAGTTGGACCAATTCTTACAAATGCTCCAAAGTCTGTAATGTCTACAATTTCTCCTTGAACAATTTCTTGGAGTTTTGGATAAAATGTCAATGCTTCAAATTCTACTCTGTGAAAAGTTCCACCGTCTCCGGCAATCATTTTTCCCATTTCGTCAACTTTGGCATCTAAAATCATAATGATGTAACCTAATTCTGCATTAATCATGCTCTCATACTTGTCTTTGAGAATGTTTGTTGCAGCCTTTTTGAGTGCGGTTCCAAACAAGCTTGGTGGAATCCTAACAACATCAACTAGGGTGGATATAGAAAACAACTGTGTGTTTTTGTTGAATTTGAATTTATGAATCTTTGGGTAATTTACGCTTTGTTTGAGTAAATTTTTATCAATTTTCCAAATAATCTGCGTTTTTTTACTCATCTAACCTATGTTTAAATAATGTAAAGCGACTTTTTGACCCAATGGTCGGAGTAGATCAAGTTCTTGAAAAACTTAGCACAGTAATTGATCCAGATTTGAAAAAAGACATCGTATCTATGGGAATGATCAAAGACCTTGAACTTAATGATAATAATCTAAAATTTACATTGGAGCTAACTACTCCAGCATGTCCATTTAATGTAGAGATTGAAGATGATGTAAGAAAAGCAATAGGCGAACTCAAAGAACTCAAAAATTTTGATATGAAAGTAACTGCAAAAGTGATGGAAGGCCGTTCCCTTGATGCAGACACCAGTATGGCAACTGTCAAAAATATTATCGGAGTTGCAAGTGGTAAAGGAGGTGTAGGAAAATCTACAGTCTCTTTGAATTTGGCTTTAGCTTTGCAACAAACTGGTGCTAAAGTTGGCTTGCTTGATGCAGATATCTATGGTCCAAGTATTCCTCTAATGCTTGGCATGAAGAGTGGTCACATGGAAGTAGAAGATAACAAACTACAACCAGCAAAGTATAACGGTCTTCAAGTAGTATCTTTTGGATTTTTTGCAGAGCAATCCCACCAGGCAGCAATTTACCGAGGTCCAATCATTTCAGGAATCTTGAAACAATTTTTAGTTGATACTAATTGGTCTGATTTAGATTATCTAATCGTTGATCTTCCACCAGGCACTGGTGATATTCCATTAACCCTTGCACAAACAATTCCAATTACCGGAATTTTAGTTGTAACAACTCCCCAAGATGTAGCTAGCAATGTTGCAGTAAAAGCAATCAGCATGTTTGAAAAATTAAACGTCCCAATTATTGGTGTTGTAGAAAACATGAGTCACTTTATCTGTCCAAGCTGTAACGATAAACACTATATCTTTGGTGATGGCGGTGCACAAAAAATCAGTGAACAATTTAAAATTCCCTTCTTAGGTGAAATTCCATTAAACTCTGGAATAATGTCAGGTTCTGATTTAGGTAAACCCATCATGATTACTAGCCCTGATTCTCCAAGTGCACTTGCATTTAGAACTAGTGCAAAAAATATTGCAGCCCAATGTAGTATTCTTGCTGCAAAGATGCAAGAAGAGATGAAATCTGCAGAGACCCCTGAAGATACTCCAAAAACAAACTAAGCGATTTTTGTGAAATTACCTGATTCTCTTAGAGACCAACTGAAAATTCCAATGGGAATTTTAATTCCTGAAAATCAAGTATCAAAATCAAACATTGAAAAACATCTAGAAAAAAACTCCTATATCATTACAGTTGGAGATAGAACAACTGAAAAGATGATCTCATTTGGTTTAACTCCTTCTTTGCAAATTATTGACAATTATGAAAAACGAGTAAAGCGAGAACCAACAATATCTTCAATTGTATACACCGAACTTGAATGTAATAATCCTGCAGCTGAAATCACTTCAGCAAGTATTGATATCATCAAAAAAGCATTTACCTCAAAGACACCTGTAAGACTAACTGTTGTAGGTGAAGAGGACCTACTAGTAATTCCAGTATGTATTCATGCGCCTGAAAACTCTGTAGTGCTATACGGTCAGCCAAACGAAGGATTAGTCATAGTTAAGGTAACTCCAGAAATTAGAAATAAAACACAAAGACTACTTGATTCAATGGAATAAAGGGGTATGATGAGCCGGTGGCTGTATGATTTGTGATTACACTACAAAATATTCTGACCCTATTAATTC
>CAZQXU010000028.1:0-13231 GCA_964597385.1 uncultured Nitrosopumilaceae archaeon
GATAATACTTCTAAATCAGCTCCTACAAATCCATGTGTAATTTTTGAAATTTGTTTAAGATCTACTTTTTCATCAATTGGCATTCCACGTGTATGAATTGAGAGAATGTCAAACCTTCCTTCAGTATCTGGAATTCCAATTTCTATCTCTCTATCAAATCTACCTGGTCTTCTAAGTGCTGGATCTATTGAATCAGGTCTATTAGTAGCAGCAATAACTACTACTTTTCCTCTAGATTTCATTCCATCCATTAATGTCAATAGTTGTGAAACTATTCTTTTCTCTACTTCACCAGACACTTCATCTCTTTTTGGAGCAATAGAATCAATTTCATCTATGAAAATAATACTAGGTGCATTTTCCTCAGCCTGTGAGAAAATTTCTCTAATTTTTTCTTCACTTTCTCCATAATATTTTCCCATAATCTCTGGACCACTAAGTGAGATGAAATGGGCGTTTGTTTCTCCAGCTACTGCCTTAGCAAGTAAAGTCTTTCCTGTTCCAGGTGGACCGTATAGCAATACGCCTTTTGGTGCTTCTACGCCTATTTTTTCAAATAATTCAGGATGCCTCATTGGTAGTTCTACCATTTCACGAATTTTTCTAACTTCGTTTTTTAAACCACCTAATTCATCATAAGTTATTCTTGGCACATTAGTGTCAACTGCTTTTGTCATAGAACCGAGTTTGAATATTGTACTTTCTGTTACAATTACTGGTTTTGATGGTTTTGTACTAGTTACAATAAATTGAATTTTTCCTCCCATTTGAGTTGGGAGTTGAATCGAATCATGAACTGTAAATACATGATTTTGAAAATTTGTAATCATAACATCGTGTAGTTGTTCTTCATCAATAGCTAATTTTTCAGTTGGGGATAAAGTAATTTGTTCTGCGTCTGCAGCTTCTACTGATTTTATAGAAATTTTATCACCAATTCCAGCTCCAATATTTTGTCTAGTCATTCCATCAATTTTGATAACACCAGTACCATATTCTTCAGTTGAACCAGGCCAAAGTTTTACATGTGTTTTTTTATTATATGTTAATTCTAAGATTTGTCCTGGTTTCCATTTAGTTTCTTCAATTATTTTAGGATCAACAATAGCTCTTCCTCTACCGATATGTTGTTGTGGAATTTCAACAATTTTTAAAATAATTTCATCCATGTTTTTCTCCAAAAATTAGGGAGGTTTATTCAACCTCCACTTTTTTGCCTTTTGGCTTTGTATCTTCAATCAATTTGAAGACAAGTTCAAGAATTCCATTTTTGTATGAAGCTTTGGCAGAGTTTTCATCAACTTTATGGTTGATTGGAACTTTTGTATGGTATTTCTTTTCACCATGTTCTGCAGAAATATCTACTAATTTGTCTTGGACCAAAATTTTAACATCTGTCTTTTCAACTCCCGGCATTTCTGCTACAAGTTTCACTTGTTTTTCTTTTTCATCGACAATTACATCTACAATTGGTTCTCTATTATCAGATGTAGGGAGTAATCTTGGTTTTACGTTTCCATATTCTTTTAGAACCGGTTTTCCATTAGGACCAACGGTCATTGTATAACCATAATAAATTGGACCAGTATTGAAATCATTTTTCTTGAATTCTTCAAATATGTCATCTATATCAAAAAATGAGCCAGACATTCTCTTGAAGATTCTATCAAATTCATCATCAAACATTGTCATATTTATCTACTATATGTAATATACATTACATTATATAAATATTATGTATTATTATGTAATATATTACATAATATTATTATATCTGACATAGTATAATTATGCCTAATGAGAAATTCAAGTATGTCTATACCTGAATTAGTTAGGGAGATTATTACTAGAAATCGTTCAATTTATGATTGCATGAAAATGGATTTGATTAATTATACAGCATTAGCTGTAAAGATTCAACCTGAGATTGAAAGAATTTTGGGCAGTACTGTAAATCTCAATACTATTGTAGTTGCTATAAAACGATATGCAGATTCGTTTGAAATTAAAGAGAATATCAGGGATGAGAGTGTTTTGAAGAATGCAAGGCTTTCTTTAACAGATGGAATCATGGATATCAAATTTTCTATGAAAGATTTTGCTGAAATGGATACAATGTCAATTTTAGATAAATTCTCAAAAATTACTAATAATTATGAATTTTTTAGGATGTCTGATTCATTTAGATTTCTTACAGAGGATATAGAAAGTATAAGGCAAATTTTTGAAAACGTACCAAATAATGAAAGTATGTTTAGTACCGGTCTTGCAAAGATTAGAATTTCAATTCCAAATAATCAAAATCAATCAGATGTAGTATCTTATGTTGCAGAGATTTTACATGATAACGGAATAGAACTTGTAAATGCATTTTTCAGTCAAGATAGTATAATCATAATTCTAAATGAAAAAGATGCCTCAAGGGCGTATGAGATACTTCACTCAGATATAGTCAAAATTTCATAAATTCAAAAAATAGTAATAAAATATCAGAATATTTGATCTCATAGGATATATTCAGTAATTTTATGGTATAGGATAATTGGCTAAAAATAAGAAGAAAGTAGTGATTTTAGGAGGGGGATTTGCTGGAGTAGAGTGTGCTAGACAGTTAGAGTCATTTTTTAAAAATAATTCTGAAGTTGAATTAGTAATGGTAAGTGAGGATAATTTCTTATTATTTACTCCAATGTTGCCTCAGGTAGCATCGGGTATTATTGAAACAAGACATATCGTAATGCCTATTAGAGCAATTTGTAAAAAAACTAAATTTTATGAAGGCAGAATAAAAAATGTAGATCCATTTGGAAAACTTGTAACATTATGGGGCACGGGTGAAAAACGTGGTGTTTCAATTTATTATGATTATCTAGTAGTTGCATTAGGTAGTGAAACTAATTTTTTTGGAATGGCAGATGTTGAGAAAAATGCCTATACAATGAAGACGCTTAATGATGCAGTTGTTTTAAGAAATAGAGTAGTAGATATGCTTGAACAAGCTGATAATGAAACTGATACTATTCTTCGTGATAGTCTTTTAACATTTGTAATTGTAGGAGGAGGATTTGCAGGAATTGAAACCGCTGGAGAATTATTAGATTTATTATTAGATGCACGCAAGCATTACCCTACAATTCACAAAGACGATATTCGTGTTATAGTTTTAGAAGCTCTTCCAATGATTCTTCCCGGCTTTAATGAAAAATTAGCAGATTTTGCAAAAGAAAAAATGATTCAAAGGGGAATCGATATTCGACTTCGTACAGCAGTAACAAGTTTTGATGGAACAGAGGTCTCTGTAAAATCATTAGATGAAAACCCAAAAGACTCGGTAAATGAATCAAAGATTAGTGGAATTAGAACTAAAACATTGATTTGGACTGCAGGTGTTACACCTGTCAATACAATAAAAAGATCAATGTTCAAAACAGATAAGGGGAAAATTATTGTAAATGATTTTCTTGAAGTTTCAGAATTTCCAGGAGTTTTTGCAATTGGAGATTGTGCTTTATTTATGGATCCACAAACAAATAGACCGTTTGCACCAACTGCCCAAATTGCTGAAGCACAAGCTAAGATTGCCGCTCATAATCTAAATGCCTTAATTAAAAATTCAGAGAAGGAAAAATTTGTTTATCATTCAAAGGGACAAATGGCAATAATTGGAAAAAGAACTGGAATTGCAACATTTCTAGGCATGAATATTTCGGGGTTTTTAGCTTGGCTTATTTGGAGAAATGTCTATCTATCAAAAATTCCATCACCTGATAAAAAAGTAAGAATTTTTTTAGATTGGATAATAGACTTGTTTTATGATAGAGATATTTCAAGACTAAAACTTTTGAAACGTGAAACAGAAAAAGAATACAAGGTTCTTGATGAAGTAGATGATGTTTGGTAAAAAGAGAATTGTAAATTTTTATACAAATTAAATTATAAAATCAGAATTTATTTTTAATTTTAATAATTACAATTGTAGGTATTATAACATACATTCCCAAGTTCAAAGCAATAACAGAGATTCCTAATCCTAACACTTGCACATCAGAACCATCTTCAGCTAGTGTCATAATGGAAAGAGTTGATAACATAGGAGTGATGGCCAATTTAACTGTCTCTTTGAATACAGGATTTTCTCTTTCCAGATCTGCTACAATAGGACTGAAAGAATAGTAAAATTGGTTAAATCCAGTCATAAATGTAGTTCCAGATTGAGTTGAAAGAATAGTATTGTCTCTTATTTCTCTTAGTTGTTGAATTTGAGGAGCTAATTCTGAGCCATATGCTGCTGTAGCAATTAGACATCCACCACCCTTTTCTTCTGTCTCTACAGAAGCTGATGCAGATTTTATTTCTTTAATTGGTTCTGATATTATTTTAAAAGAATTAACAGAGTCATCGAATTTAGAAAGTTGATCATTAAATTCATCTATTCCATTACTATATGAAAAAATGTAGAATTTTTTAGGAGTTGAAATTATTATTTCTTTGAATTGTACATTATATGATTCTCCTCCACTTTGAAAAATGCCTTTAGCATTAGTAGTGAATGCTTCCTTTTCATTTATTATGGATTTTTCTTGAGAAATAATTTCTAAATTACCTGCTTTTAATGCATCTTCTAACAATTTAGCTTTTTCTTGAATTAAATCATCTAAAGTTTTTCCATCTACATTTGAAATTGTTAGAGAAATAACTGGATTAATTGGGCCAATTCTAGGTCCAACAGCAACTACGTCTGGGGAATTTTCATTTGTTTTTTCTGGTTGCTGTAATAACCAACCTTCTGGTGCATCAAATTCAATATCCAATGCTTTATCTTCATATCGTTGAAAACCTGATTCAGAAGTTGTAATTGGAGCAGTAACTCTTTCAGGTTCTGATAATTCAAGTAAATTAGTTACAGTAGAACGATTTACAACTTCAGCTTTGGTGATTTTTACCTGTTCGATGTTTACTGGAATATCTTTCTCTCCGGTTTTTACTGATGCAATCTTGTCAAGTGTTACAAAACTTTCTTCAGTTACAATTCTTCCAAAGACAGTATATTGTTGATCAAGAAAATTTGAATCTTTATGAACAATAAAAAATTGTGAACCTGCACTGTTTGGATCTTGTGCTCTAGCCATAGAAACAATTCCACGATTATGTTCAATTGTATTAAATTCAGCATTTACAGAATATCCTGGGCCTCCAGTTCCCCAAGTACTTTGATCTCCACCTTTTGTGTTTGGATCACCACCTTGAATCATAAATCCTGGAATTATTCTATGAAAAATGATTCCATCATAAAATCCATCTTCTGCTAATTTAATAAAATTCTGAACATGATTAGGAGCATCGTTTGGGAATAATTCAATTACAATATTACCAAGGTTAGTATGCAAAATTACTAATTTATCATCTGATTGTGCAAATGATTGATTTCCAAAATTAATAAAAAGTAATGATAATGAAATTATAATAAGAATTTTTTTCAACAAGCCATTTCAAAATATCTTACATAAAAGCTAATTGTATTAGTTTTTAACAAAGTCTAATAAATTAAGCATCATGCAATCGGATGAAAAGATTCAAGCACATTTAGTTTCAGTATGGAGAGAGTCAAAAAATTTCTTTTCAATTGGTGGAAAAGAAGGGATGTTAGTATTAACTGATAAACATTTGATGTTTGTTCACAAAACAGAGGCAAAGATGCGATGGTGGCAAGCAATTAGACAAAGACAAGTAATTAGTTTTTTAAAATCGAAAAATACGATGATTCGTCATGATGGATATAACGAAAGCAATTTAATGGAAGATATAAAAAATAAAAAAAATATTCAAATGTCTTTTGATGATATATTGAATATTTCATATGAAGAAAAAGAGTGGGGAAGTATCTTACTTTTAGAATATAAAAAAGATGGAAAACAGCAAAAATATCAATATTCAATTGCACAGGATTGGGTAAAATATCCAGTAAAAGAGCCTACAAAGTACATGAAAGTAGATTGGGAACCTTTTGTGCAATATATTAAAGACAGGCAGAAATTTACAAAGTAAATTGGGAAAAATTTATGCTGTAGGTGTAGGTCCAGGTTCACCAAAATATGTTACAGAAGTTGTAAAAGAAATCATACAGAATTGTGATATAATTATTGGATACAAATACACGTTGAAAACAATTGAGGATTTGATTACAGGTAAAGAGATTCATGAAATCACTATGAACAATCAAGAGGAGTCATATCAAAAAATTCATTCAGTGTTGGGTAATCGTTCATTAGTTATTCCATTTACAGGTGATGTTAATTTTTCAGAGTCTGAGGTTGTAGATAGATTAATTGAGATTTTTGGTGATGTGGAAATAATTCCGGGCATTAGTTCAATACAAGTTGCAGCATCAAAAGCAAAAATCCCATTAGATAAATCCAAAGTAATTACAATGCATGTAACAACTTCAATTGAAGAAAAGAAACTTGAATTACAAAAAGCACTAATTGATGGATATAATGTGGTTTTAGTTCCAAGACCATGGCCTAAACAACCCGACAAACACTTTATGCCATCAGAGATTGCAAAATATCTAAAAAATAATGGATTTAATACTGAAAATATGAAAGTTCATGTTTTTGAAGCGCTTACTACTGAAAATGAGACTAGTTTTGTTGGAACTGTGAAGGATTTGGAAGGGAAAGAGTTTTCAGATTTATCTGTAATGGTTTTCAATCAGTTTGTTTTGGATTCCTATATGAATTACAAATGGCAATGGAAAAATTAATTTTTATAATTTAAATTATTTTAAAATTACATTACTTTGCACATTTGGAAATACATATGCTGTAATATCCATCCATGGATAATTTGGATCATATAATCTGTAAAATCCTATATCATTAAGTGTAATGTCAATTGATTGATTAGGTAAAATCACACCAGTTGAGATTCGCCCATCAGCAATAAATTGTTCATAACGATCACCAGTTAATTTTCCACTAAGAATACTGTGTGATACATTATCATCATTTACAAAAGTGATTGTTGTCTTTGGGGCAACTGAAATTTTATCTTGTGAAAAATGTCTAAATTTTGATGCATCTACAGAACCAATGGTTGAACCTGCCCCTTGTTTACTTGAATCTTTAAGGATATGGATTGTAAGTTTTTTATCTGTTTTTGATTCTGTGGGTGTTGATTTAATTTTTGAAAGTTCTGATAGTTTTGCAGTGTAGATTATTTTATAATTATCATCATTAATTGTTATTCTTCCAGTAAAACCATAGATTGAAGCACTTTTACTTTCTTCAATTAGTTTCCCAAAAAAACTAACAGATGCTTGGCTGCCAACATCACTATCAATAACTCCGTTAATTCTAATGTATTTACCTTCACGTAGCATTGTTGCCTTTAATTCTGTAGTTAGAAAGTCTTCATCATCCAAAGTAATGAATCCATCTTCAACTGATGATGCAATACTACTTCCAGTTTGTTTCTGGGTAGAAATTGCTAAATCTATTTCAGAGGTTTTAATTGTATTTTCTGTAACTGCATATCCTGATCCTTCCAAAGTAAAAGCACTATTTGGTGAAATTGCAAATGAGTTAGTAAAAGCAAATCCAGAAAAAGCCAATAACACTAAAAATCCAAGAATTATAGTATTCATGTTATATTTCTCTTCTAATTCGGTTTATAATTTGCTACTAAATTATTTTAAGCTGCTTAGGTAAATCAATGAATTTTTTCCAATTAGAATCCTGGAAGCGTGATAGATTCATCTTGAACTAATTTAATCATATAATATTCTAGATATCCACCTGCTAATAGTAGTCCTATTACTATTCCTATTTCCATCATAGTTGGTTTTAGAAATGGAATTAGGTTAGATTTTCTATAAATTGCTTTAATCAATATGAAACTTCTAGATGTAGCTAAAGAATAGGCAGTAAGTTCCATTATACCAAACGGTGATAAAAAGAGAATTGCCAGTGGCGGGACTTTTGCTAATTCTGGAGAGATTGAAACAATTGCTGAAAAAGCAAATCCAGTTGACCAAGCTGAAAATAATCCCCATACCACTCCAAATCCAGGAATAAACATTGGTAATGAAATTGTAGAGTTGTGTAGGAAGATTCCCATTGCATCAATATCTTTAACTAATTTTTCAAACTCTGTCATAAATGTAGTAGCTTCCTCTTCGCTGACTGTAGACATTGAACCGATTTGATATGCAGTTGTAAATAATCCCATAAATATGAAAAACATAATTATTCTAATCTTAGTCATATGATTTTTTATTGTAAACGATATTTGAGGGTTAGGTATAGGCGCAGATTTAATTAAACCAGAAAACATTCTTTGATATTGAAAAAAGAGTTATCAGTTGCTTTGAATTATGCTTTGAATAAAGGATTTCAAATTCATCCTAATGCATTTAAGTTTCTTGAAAATGTGGATGTAAAAAAATTAGAGAAAATAATTAAAGATATTGTTCGTGAAAAAACAAAGCAAAAATCATATCAGATTAATCAAGACGATCTAGAAGTTTATTTAGGAATTAAAGACGATCAACCTTTACAAAATGAACATAAGATACTCTTTGATCCAACATTAAGAATTACTACTGGAGAAGGAGTAAAAGGGTATAATTCTCTATTTTCTAGTCGCTTTAACAAGTTAAAACGAATAATCTTAGATAGGCCAGAATCAAGGATGTTAAAATCAATTAATTCAGTAAAAACTGCAAAAACTGATGATGACATGTATGTTTGCGGACTTGTCACTAGTAGAAATGTAGAGAGAAACATAACAAAATTGGTTTTAGAAGATCCTTCAGGTTTGTTGGAAGGAATAGTTTTCGATAATGAATTACAAAAAACAGCAGGTTCATTACTTAATGATCAATTTATTATGGCACGAATAGGTTTTGGTAAAAATGCTGGTTTTATCATAAAAGATTTGATTTCGCCTGATGTTCCTGACCAAGCCTCAAACAGATCTGAAACTGAAACTTATGCAGTTTTTCTTTCAGATCTACATATTGGTAGTAAGTACTTCATGGAAGAAGAATTTGCAGAGTTTGTATCTTGGTTATCTAGTCCAGATTCAGTAGCTAGAAAAATTCGTTTTGTGTTAATCGGTGGAGATTTAGTAGATGGTGTTGGGATTTATCCAAATCAGGATAAAGAATTGGTTTGTCAGACTATTGAAGAACAGCTAAAAAAAGTTGAAGATCTTATTAATAAAATTCCTAGTTATATCAAAATATTCATTATGCCAGGAAATCATGATCCTGGTCGTAGGGCATTACCACAACCAGCAATACCTAAAAAATACAATTCAGGATTATGGGAAAGAGAAAATGTCTTCATGGTTGGAAATCCTGCCGTAGTTTCTCTAAATGGGGTAAAGGTATTGATGTTTCACGGTCAAAGTATAGATGATATTGTAAAAACTACGCCCGGTTTAAGTTATGATAAACCTACTAATGTAATGAAGCATCTTCTAAGAGCAAGACATCTAAGTCCAATTTATGGTAGTCAAACACCAATAGCCCCAGAAATGGAAGACCTAATGGTAATTGATGATATTCCAGATATCTTTCATGTAGGACATGTACATAGAGCCGAGTTAGATATGTACAAAGGAATTCTATTATTAAATTCTGGTTCTTGGCAAAAACAAACACCATTTCAAGCAAGTGTTGGAATGACCCCAAATCCAGGAATCGCACTTATGGTGAATTTGAAGACTTTCAAAGTATATCATGAAAACTATAATTCTAATAATCTAAACAATATCTTGCAAAGTTAAATCATCTTTGAAGGTTTTTTTAATCATTTCTGATGAGATTGTAAGTTTGTATTTTTTTGTTCTTCCATGTATTCCTTGATGAATTAATCTACCTGAGATAATTCCAGATAATTCAATTTCACTAAGCATTTGAGTAATTCGCCTTTGTGTTAGTTCATCTCTCCCTACTATTTTACAAAGTCCTTTGTAAGATGAATAAATCTCGCCAGTTGATGAACCTCCAGCCTTCATAATTGCCAAGATTACGAGTTTTTCATGGAGGGGGTATGATTTTAGAGATGTTTCTTCTTTATTTTCTTCAATTTTTAACGATGCTTCCCTAACATGATCTTGAGACACTTTTTCTGATTGTTGTCTTTCAGCGATTTCACCTGCAACACGAATAAGATCAATTGCTCTTCTAGCATCTCCATGTTCTCCACCTGCCAAAGCTGCACAAAGATTTAGTGCTGGTTCTTCTACCGAATTAGGAATAAATGCCTCATCAATACGTTCTTCTAGTATTTTTTTAATTTGTTCTACATTATAGTTTGTAAAGACTACTTCTTCTTCACCTAAACTACTAATTACTCTAGGATCAAGTTTTTCCTTAAACGTAAGGTCATTTGAAATTCCTACCAAAGTCAACGAGCCTTGTTTTAGACGTTCGTTTGCTCTAGTAAGCTGGTATAGAATATCTTTACCTGTTTTTGAGACAAGTTGGGCTAGATAATCAATTTCGTCTATAACAAAAATAGCATTTATTTTTGATTCATCAATATTGTTTAGGATTCTTTTGAAAACTTCACTAATTGCTAGACCGGTTCCAGGTAGTTCTTTGTCAGTCATGCCTAATTGTCGTCCAAAACTTACTAACAAGCCATAAAGAGTGGTTTCTTCTTTAGAGTTTGAATAAATGAGTTTTATTGGAAATTTTGATTTTTCTACCCTCTCTTGAATTTTATTTAATACTTTTTTAACTACAAGTGTCTTACCTGTACCTGGTTTACCATAAACTAGTAAGTTAGATGGCCTTGAATGTTTAAGAATTG
Source organism: uncultured Nitrosopumilaceae archaeon (assembly GCA_964597385.1). GTDB lineage: Archaea > Thermoproteota > Nitrososphaeria > Nitrososphaerales > Nitrosopumilaceae > Nitrosarchaeum. The sequence goes on from CAZQXU010000028.1 coordinate 10,824, forward strand.
GTAGTAATGATTGAGTTACTTGTTCTTGTTCAGAATTTCTATGTTGTATTGTATTTGGGATATATGTAAAATGAAGAATATCCCTATTTTTTATAATTGATTTTCCTGATTCAGCTGCATCAAGTAATCTATCAATTGGATCAGACATACTCACACACCTATGTTTCTACTCTTTAGTAACATAATGATAACTAGTATTAGAGAGTAAAGATAGGAATAGTTATTCTAATTTAGTTTGTAATTAATTATTTTTAGTTAGATTTTAGATTTTTAATAAAAAAAAATTAAAGAAAAGAATAGAGTGGAAAAACAGGTGTGTGGGTTAATCCTAATTATTGTTAACAAATTGTTAATTTAGTGTTAGGATAAACCAAAAAAAGGTCAATTTTACCCCTTAATTTCCATTCCAGGCGTTAAGATTGATGTTAACACTGTGAATATCCTAAAACCAACCCCTTAATTTCCACTCCAGGCATGATAAAGGTAGTTTAGCAGAAGGAAACCTGATTAAGAATGTTAATAATAAAAAATGAGTTAGGCATGGGTTAGGCAGTCAATGTTAACAAACCTCTTAGTTAACAAATATTCTGGGATCAATTGAACTGTTAATGTTAGATCCTCATAGATCTAAAAGATGGCCAAAAAACGGATTCGGATTGATATGGAAGATGCTGATGGGGCACGATATGATATAAAATTAGAAGGAAATGTTACTAGAGAAAAAGTTCTAAAAATCTTTGAAATGATGGATTTGATGAATATTGAAGAAGAGGAACAAAAAACCATGAATATGGACTCTACAGGCTCAAAAATATGGCATATTGTTGATAAATTCTTCCCAATTGGAAAATTCACATCTACAAACATACTTGAAAAATATGAAGACGAGTATAACGAGCCGGTAAAACTAAGTATAATTTCTACATATTTATCTAGATTTTCTACAAAAGGCAAAATTGATAGAATAAGAACTGGCCGTGAATGGACCTATCAAACCATTAAACTAAGCCAAAAACAACAATAAACTAAGATATAGTAATTTTTCTAACTATAAGCCTGTCTTTACCCAATATTATCTTAACATATTCCCCTTTTTGAATATCCATATATTTTCGAAATTGTTTAGGAATAGAAATAGTCCCAGCTGATGTGATTTTAACTAAAACCTCATTTTCTTGAACAGACATATTCTCATTATAATTTAATAATATATATAATTTAATGTATTATTATAATTATAAATAATAACAAAAATATTGAATTAGACTGGTTTTTAACAAAAATAATGAGGTTAATAATAAAAAATAAACTAAAATTGGTTATGCAATTAATGAATTCGATTCTAATACGTTAATCTTTTCCTTTCCTTTTTCAGTAATTGAATAAGTATATGGTTTTGTCCTTGTATTCCTATTAACAAATCCATCATCATAAAGCTTCTTCAATAACCTTGAAGTGTGCTCCCTACTACGTTTTAACGTGATTTGTATATCACGTGATGTCATAGCTTTGTCTGTGATTAGATGCAACACATAATCTATAGCGTTATTATGATCCAAATTAGGCATACGCTGAACTGTTTTAGGTTCTTCTTTAACAACCTCTGTTTTTTTAGGCGAAATTGTTGAATTTTCTATTACTTGTTGATTTTTACTTAATTTATCTAAATATTGTTTAATTTCTAGAGTAGGATCCTCCTTTTTCTGTTCAACACCTTGCATTTCCATTGAATCTAGGCGTATTTTCATATCAATTAATTGTCTTTCATAATATTCTAATCGCTCTAACTGTGATGAATCTATCATTTCATTCTTAGTTTTGATGAATGGACGTATTTTGTAATAACTATACAAACCAACTAAACCTACAACAAATGCAACAATCACGGCTAAAATCACATCTGGTTCAGGAATTTCAATCAACATCACAAAAAATAATCATATGTTGTGATTTATCATAATTGAGCAACATTATTTCACACTTTAGATTAACATTAACACCCATCACATCATAAAAAATCATTTCAATTATCACTACTAAACTACAATATCACACATTACACGCCTGACGAACTAATCTATCAATCACATTAATGACCTCATCTTCTCTTTCTGGGAATATATCACTCTCATTTATCACACGAATCTGCTCAGAAAGCTTTGATATCACATCAATATCATCTGGTAAAAGTATGCCTAAACCTCGTAAAAGCATAATTGAATAGAATAATGCTACTAATTTATCTCTGGATTGACCAACTTGCCTATAATACGCCCCTTTACTAATACTAAATTTAGAGTTTAGAAGATCTTTCTGATTTAAAATAATTTCAATTTGTCGTTCAGTAAACAATGATTTTTTTATAATTTGTTTAATAATATTATTAAAATTAGATTTTTCAAACTCTG
>CAZQXU010000029.1:0-1802 GCA_964597385.1 uncultured Nitrosopumilaceae archaeon
AAAAATATAAAATGATTGGTTTGTTTGACGCAGAAACAAAAATGACTAAAAAAATGAAATTAAATTATACTAATGGTAAAATCATTTCAAAAAATATCATTTCAGATAAATTTCATAATCTACGAGGACACGAATTTCACTATTCTGAATTAACTTCTATATCTTCTGACTCTAAATTTGCGTATGAATTAGATATTGGTGATGGAATTAAAAATCACAAAGACGGTATGATTCAATACAATACATTAGCATCATATGGACATCTTTATTTTGATAGTTCTACTTATGCCAAAATTTTTGTAAATAATTGTATTAAAAATTCAAGAAGATGATTCTGCTCTTACAAGCTTATAGAGTGCATTAATTATTGCAGATGCTGAAGAACTACCTCCTTTTCTTCCCTTGTTTGTAATAAATGGAGTATTTTCTAATCTGCTTAATTCTTCTTTTGATTCTGAGGCACAAATGAAACCTACTGGAATTCCAATGATTAATGCTGGTTTTACAATACCTTCTTTTACCATATTAATTACCTCCATAAGCGCAGTAGGGGCATTGCCAATAGCAACTATCCCCCCATCAATATCTGATAGTGCTGATCTCATTGATATTTGAGATCTAGTCTTATTTTCTTTTTTTGCTATTTCCATTATTTTTGGATCTGAAATATTACAGATTATTCTATTTTGAAAGTCCTTTGGATTTTGCTTATTCAAGCCACCAATAACACCATTTACATCAACTACTATGCTACATCCATTCTTTAAGGCCGTCATTCCGCTTTGAATTGCATCTTTATGAAATATTACTTTATTATCTCCTGCAAAATCAAAGTCTGCAGTTGAATGAATTATTCTTCTAACAATGGGCCATTCTTTTTCATTATAATGATGAGTGCCAATTTCATCATCAATCATCTGCATACTTGCATCTTCAATAGATTGACCTCTTTTAGTTTGCATTTTCTACCTCTTTTGCTCTTTCTAATATCAAATCTATCATTTTTTCATCAGTTCCTAAATGTTTTGTAATGTATGTGTTTTTGATACTAGAGTTTTTTAGTGCAGGTAAAAGATCATTATTGATATCAGTTTTGACATGTGCACCTTCATGTAAGAAATAAAATACTATTATGAGAACCTCTGGATTATTTTTTTCACAATTTTTAATACCTTCCACAATATCTGGCTGTTCTATCTCTAACCAACATCTATTTACATTTCTATAATTTGCTTTTAGTCCATCTACAACATAATCCATCGACATTTGAGCATTATGATCTTTACTACCATGTCCAATAATTAATACATCGACATTCTTTTTTGGAACTGTAATATTATTTTCTTGTATGGTTGAAGATATTCTATTTTCAACCAAATCAATTAAAGTTTTATGCATACTCATTGGTTTTGTGACCACGAATTTTACTTTGGTATCTTTTTGAAATTTCATTACATCTGTAACTGCATTTTTTACTTTCTTACCAGGATACAGAAAATATGGGACTATTGTTAAATGATCAATATCTTGTTTTAGACATTTTGCAATACCATCTTCAATATATGGTGGTTCTACTTCAAGAAAACAATATTCTGTAAAAACATAATTTCCTTTTGCTTTAACAGCATTGCAAATTACTTCTAATTCTTCAGATGCTTCTCTTTCTCTACTACCTCTATCAATTAGTAAAAATCCACGTTTCAATCTATTATCCTCGCTATGGCTATAGTCAAATTTGGAGGAAATTTCTGTTTTTCAACAATTAATTTACCTCCAGAAACTTTTATGGCTGCAGCCTCTGA
>CAZQXU010000029.1:1902-12922 GCA_964597385.1 uncultured Nitrosopumilaceae archaeon
GTATCCCAATGTAATCCAATTCCTACCACAAGACTTGGAGGTCTGTAAACTACAGAATTTTTGAGAAAATCTCCTTCTAAGACTTTATCAGAAATTATAAGATATCCCTTAGAGTCAGATTTTTCCATTTCTTCTAAACTCTGATAAATTTTTACATTTTTTGGAAATTCTTTTATCCAATCTCTTTTGCCTGCATCTTGAAAAATTCCAATCTTTTCTTCATTTACCATAAACGCACTAATTTTTGTGACTGTAGAATCATCTTCTATCTTCCAACCCAATTCTCTTCCTACTAGATCAACTGCAATTGTTTTATTGACATCGGCTGCAGTAGTGATTACTGGTGTAGCATTAAGCTTTTGAGCAATTATCTGAGTTAATTCATTTGCTCCTCCCAAATGTCCTGATAATACACTAATTACAAAACTTGTTTTATCATCAATAACAATTACAGCTGGATCTGTTTTTTTATCTTTCAAATATGGTGCAATTAATCTAATTACTGCACCTAAAGAAAATAAACAAATGATTGCATTATTATTTTTAAATAATTCTACAATTTTTTCTGTTGTTGAATCTGAATACCAAATTATTTCTTTATTACTGTCTGAAAATTTAGATGGCGCAAAAATTTCCCAATTTGGAAAATATTTTTTTAATTCTATCCCTATTTTTATTCCGTTTTTGGTAATTGCAAGAACTGAAATTTTATCCACAGTTAAAACCTCTCAAATTAAATAAAATACCTTGCTACTAGAACTTTCTAGCCAAAATATTTCCGTCAAAATCAAATAATATTACATCTAGTGGGACCTTTTCTTCAGAATGTTTTCTCATATGTCGGTATGTCTCATTGCATATTTCATCAAAAAAGCCTTTTACATTATTCTCTATTACAATTTCAGACACATGTCTGGCTGTATTTGCCTTCTTGATACTCTCAATGATCTTTTCACCAGCATTACATTTTCTCGCTAATTCTGCCAAGAAATTCATATCAACTTTAGATCCTTTAACATGTGTCTGTTTTACCCCTGCAGCCATTTTAGCTAATTTTCCAATAAATCCTACAATGTATGCTTTTTTGATATTTTTTCTAGCACATTGTTGTATTGTATATCCAGAAAAATCTCCCATTTGTATAAAACAATGTTCTGGTAAATCAACAATTTTTTTTGCAAAATCTTCACTTCTTCCACCTGTAGTAAGAACAACTATATCATTACCCATCGCAATTGATACATCTAGATTTTGTCTAATCGAAGCTGCATATGATGCAGTTGAAAATGGTATTACAATTCCACTTGTTCCTAAAATTGAAATTCCATTCATAATACCGATTCTTGGATTATCTGTTTTAGGACCTAATTCTCGTCCTTTTGGTACCGAAATTATTACTTTGATTCCTGTTTTCAAATGATGTTTGTCCAAAATTTCTTTCAGATTTTCTTTAATCATTTTTTTTGGTACTGGGTTAATTGCAGCTTTGTTTAATTCAAGACCTAGTCCAGGTTTAGTTACAATTCCAACTCCCTCCCCACCATCAATCTCTATGTCGTTGAACTTTTCAGACAATGATAATTCGACTATTATTTCTGCACCGTGAGTGACATCAGGATCATCTCCTCCATCTTTAATCACAGAACATGTAGACTTATTTTTATCAAATTGGCATTTATGAATACAAATTTTGATTAAACTACCTTTAGGTAATTTAACATCAACACTTTCAATTTTTGATTGATTAATTATAGATAATAATCCTGCTTTAGCTGCTGCTGTTGCTGATGTACCAGTAGTATATCCAGTTCGAAGATTTTCTTTTTTTATCTCTTCCACGATAATCATGCCTAATTTGACGTATTAACTCTTCTTTGATTCGTTTGGAATCTTACTTTTTGAGACAAAGTTATACTGAAATTTCTTGCGTTTCTCGTTAGATTTCTTTAGATTATATTTAAAATAATAGATGTAGGGTTTATAGAAAAAGATATGCAAGTTGTTGTAACTGGTGCCAGTGGATTTATAGCAAAAAATCTAAGAAAACATCTGTCTGATAATAATATAAAATTAATCTCAATTTCAAGACATGATTTTAACAAAGTTAAAAATGAAACAAAATTTATTACAAAAAACTATGATGAAAAAGTTATTTTTTCAAAATTAAAAAATTCAGATGCCTTAATTCATTTAGTTGGAATTGGAAAGCAAACAATCGATAACGATTACAATCAAATTCATATCGAATTCACAAAAAAAATAGTTAATTTATGTAAAAAATCAAAAATCAAAAAAATAATTTATCTTAGTGGTTTGGGTGTTTCCAAAAACACTTCACTAGGATATTTTATTTCAAAATACAAGGCTGAGAAATTGATCATTGATTCTAAACTCGATTATACGATATTTCGACCTTCTTATATTGTTGGTAAAGATGACTATCTTACAAAATATCTTAAAAAACAAATTAAAATAGGCCAAATTCAAATTCCTGGTTCAGGTAATTATTCAATTCAACCTATCTACATAGACGATGTTGTTAAAATTATTTTTAATAGTCTAACTCAAAATAATTTTAGTAAAATAATTTTAGATCTTGTAGGTTCAGAATCAATTACTTTTCAAAAATATGTTAAAGAATTTTCACGTGGAACCAATACTAAAATTAAAAAAATAAACCTTGAAACCGTTTATCGTGAAGCTATTTCTAATCCAGACAGTGAATTTGGGGTAGATGATCTAAATCTGTTAATTGGTGGTTTTAATGGAGATTATAAAAAACTAAAAAATATCTCTAAAATTGAGTTTTCTTCTATACTGAAACTTCTAAAGACCGGCAGCCTTCTTTAATGCGTCTGCCTTATCTGTTTTTTCCCAAGTAAATTCAGGCTCATTTCTACCAAAATGTCCATATGCAGCTGTCTTTCTATAGATTGGCCTTTTCAAATCTAATTGTGAAATAATTCCAAATGGTTTCATATCGAAATTCTTTCTAACCAATTCTTCAATTTCTTTTTCTGGAATTTTACTGGAGCCAAATGTATTAACATATAGTGAAACTGGTTCGGCAACTCCTATGGCATAAGCTAATTGAACTTCACATCTTTCAGCAAGATTAGCTGCAACAATATTTTTTGCAATGTATCTGCACATATAGCACGCCGATCTATCTACTTTTGAAGGATCTTTTCCAGAAAAAGCTCCACCGCCATGTCTTCCAAATCCACCATAACTATCTACAATTATTTTTCGTCCTGTAAGTCCAGAATCTCCATGTGGACCTCCAATTACAAATTTCCCTGTAGGATTAATATGAATTTTGATTTGATCATTCCAAAGATTTCCTAAAACTGGCTTGATTACTTTATCTATAATTTCTTTTGATATCTGTTCTTGTGTTATTTCAGGTGCATGTTGAGTTGAAATAACTATTGTTTCAATTTTTGTTGGTTTGTTATTTTCATATCTAACAGAAACTTGTGATTTACCGTCGGGTCTAACCCATGGTAAAACTTTGTTTTTTCTAACTTCGGCAAGTTTTTGTGTTAATTTATGTGCAAGTAATATTGGCATTGGCATTAGTTCTTTTGTTTCATTTGAAGCATAGCCAAACATCAATCCTTGATCACCTGCTCCTTGCTCTTTTTCTTTAGTTGCAGTTACACCCTGACTAATATCTGGACTTTGAGAATGAAGTCTTAATGTAACTTGACAAGATTCAGTATCAAACATCAAATCTTTATTGTCATATCCTATTTCTCTAATTACTTTTCTAACTAAGGCCTCTTGAGATTTCTTGTCAAAATTTGCACTTGATGTTACTTCTCCTGCAACAGCAACAAAATCTGTGGTAACCAATGTTTCAATTGCTACTCTAGAATCAGGGTCTTGTTTGAGAAATTCATCTAAAAATGCGTCTGAAATTTGATCACATATCTTATCAGGATGACCTTCAGTAACTGATTCTGATGTAAATAGAAAATTATTAGTCATAACCCCTAGAGTTCGTTTTCTAGTTTGATAAACAGTACATTATTGCCTCTAACAATCACTCGACCATAATTTGCAATTACTTTACCGTCGTGGAATTCTTCTGCATCAGTCATGATTAAATTCATGTATGAATCAACATTATCCATTTTTCCTTTGTATTCAACTTCATTTTTCAGCCTTACAGTAACTTTCTTCTTAGTACTTTTTTGAAGAGTTGTTAATGGCCTTTTTGCACTACTAGTTTGTGACACTAATTATTCACTTGTTTTGCTTACGTTGTTTTCTAGAATAAAAGCCTTGCCTCTTTTGTGAATTATGAAATTCCTTAAATTTTTTCATCATTTTTAGATGATTAACTAAATGATCTCTACAGGATTACAAAAATTAGACGATTTTTTATCAGGTGGAATACCTAATGGTGTAATTACTGACATTTATGGGGCAAGTGGAACTGGTAAAACTCAACTATTATTTCAAATCTGCATTAATGCAATAAAAAATGGAGGTAATGTTCTTTATCAAGATACAACAGGTAGTTTCAGACCTGAACGAATTCTTGAAATTCAGAAACAACAAAATTTAACATTTGATGTTCTTGAAAAAATAACAGTTTCAAGAATTACTAATACTTCTGAACAGCTCAAATCCATTGATGTAATGAATAACTCAAACTTTTCTCTAATTGTAATTGATAATATCACGGATTTGTTTTCATACGAATATTCAAAAGATGATACAATTTTTGAAAAAAATTCTATGTTTTTCAAATATATTCATAGTCTTTCGCTTGTTGCAATCAATAAGAAAATTCCTATTGTTATTACTAATATGATTAGAAACATCCAAGGCATAGACATGGAAAATATGAGAATTGCTATTGATCCGCTTACACATATTAAAATAAAACTCACAAAAATATCTTCAAAATTTTATGGAGAGATTAGATGGCTTCTTCATCAAACCCAATTTTCTTATAAGATTCTTCCTGCAGGTTTATCTGATTATCCTGAAGATATTTAACTATCAATCATAAAGTTTAGCAATGGCAGGAATATTTGATTCAATTCCAATAATCACTGTGGTATTATTTGTACTTGGCCTAGCTGGCGTAATAGTTTATGAAAGATCCCGATCAAATACAACAAAAGAATCAGCTTCCTGATTCTACAATTGATTCACTGTTTAATTATTTTGGATTTACTACTCTTACTGAAATTCAGAAAAAAGCTTCTCCTATAATTTTACAAAAAAGAGATTGTTTGGTAATTGCACCAACTGGTTCGGGCAAAACAGAGTGTTCAGTAATTCCTATTTTTTCGCTAGTAAAAAAATCAAAAAAACTTGGAAAAATTAAAGTTATTTACATTACTCCATTACGAGCACTTAATCGAGATGTTTTTCGAAGGATCATAAAATACGCTCAGCATTCTAACCTTTCAATTGAAATTAGACATGGTGATACAACTCAAACCGCAAGACGAAAAATCACTGAAAATCCTCCTGATATTTTAATCACTACTCCTGAAACTTTGGTTATTCTTCTTACACAATTAAAGATGCTAGATGCATTATCTGAACTCGAATGGATTGTTATTGATGAAGTACATGAACTCCTTGCTAGTGAACGAGGATCTCAACTATCATTAAGTATAGAACGTTTACAACTTAATTCAAAATACTGCCTTACAAAAATTGGATTATCTGCAACAGTTGGTAATTTTGAAGAGGCTGGTAAATTTGTAGTGGGAACTAAACGAAAATGTCAGATTATCAGAGATACCTCTGTTCGAAAGTATGATGTTGAAGTGAAATTTGTCAATGGAACAATTTCAGATGCTGCAGATAAAATAATTGAGCATGTTTCAGAACTAAATTTAGATTCCCCTATACTTCTTTTTACTAACACCAGAGGCGAAGCTGAATTTTTAGCTTCTATATTAAAAGAAAAATCATCTATTAACATAGAATTACACCATGGATCATTATCAAAGGAAGTAAGAGAAGATACAGAGATTTCATTAAGAGAAGGAAAACGTGGAATTGTGGTTTGTACATCTTCACTTGAATTAGGATTAGACATAGGTTCAATTGAGTTAGTCATTCATTATGGTTCTCCTAGACAAGTATCAAAATTAGTTCAAAGAATTGGTCGTAGTAGACATAATAGAGATGCTTCTGCTAAGGGACTAATAATTACAAACAATTCTGATGATGAATTTGAAGCAAGAGCAATACTTGATCGTATCAAAGAAGGCTCTATTGAAGAACAAAAAATTCATGATGGTTCTCTTGATGTACTTGCACATCATCTTGTTGGAATGACTATGCAATTAGGAGAGATTCCTGTAAATCAAGCATTAGAAACCGTAAACAATGCGTACCCATTTAGAAATTTACAATTAGAAGATTTGTTAGAAGTTTTAGATTTACTTGATTCTAATTATTTGATATTCTTTGATAGAACAAAAATGACATTTTGGAAAAAAGGTCGTTCTTTTAAATATTATTTTGAAAATCTTTCTACAATTCCTGATATTCTTAAATTCAAAGTGTTTGATAGTGTTGGAAAAAAAATCATTGGTACATTAGATCAAAGATTTGTAGGCGATTTTGGAGATTCTGGAAATATTTTTGTTTTAAAGGGCTTACAATGGAGAATACTTAATGTGGATGAAAAATCATTTTCGGTAAATGTCGAACCCTTTAGAGGAGGGGGTATAACAGTTCCATATTGGGAAGGAGAAAACATCCCAATTGATTATAATACTGCAAAAAAAGTTGGAGCATTTCGTAGCAAGGTAAAAAATGGTACATTGAAATTAATCAATAAAACCATTGAAGAATTAAATTTCAGTAAAATTCCAGACGAAAAAAATATCATCATAGAATCTAGTCGTTCTCAGGGTTCTATAGTATTACATTCATGTTTTGGTACTAAAGTCAATTCTACTCTATCCGCTCTGCTCTCTTCTATGATGTCTTCTATGTTGGGTTCCATAGTTGATTCGCGTTCAGATGGGTATAGAATAGTCTTATCTTCTAGATCACGAATTTCTGAAAAACTTTTCACTGAAATTATAAAAGACGATTATGATCTTTATTCGATTATCACTTCATCTTTGACAGGAACACATAATGTAAATTGGAAGACATGGTGTGTTGCAAAAAAATTTGGAGTAGTTGGAAGAGGGGCAATTTATGAAAAAAAATCCGCCCGATTTTTATATGAGCGATATGCAAAAACATCTCTAGTAAAAGAAGCATTACGTGAATTATTTCATGACAAATATGATCTTCAAAATACTGATAAAATATTAAAAAAAATCAGAGACAATGAAATTCTAATTACATGGTTAGAAATAGATAAATTTTCAAAATTGGCTGAACCGATTTTAGATCATACATCCAAATATTATTCAGCGCCAGCTAATCTTGACAAGGGGATTATTGATCTTGTAAAAGCTAGATTAGCAAAAACAAAGCACCGTCTTATCTGTGCACGATGTGGAAAGTGGGAAAGAGTAATGGAAACAAATGAGGTAAAAAATACATTGATATGTCCTTATTGTAAAGCTCGACAAATAACTGCAACTTTTTATTCAGATTATGATCTTCCAAAAATAATACGAAAAAAATTTGAAGGAAAAAAACTAACTTTAGACGAAAAACATCGGTTTGATCGAGCCTGGAAAGTATCTTCTTTAATAGAAAATTTTGGAAAAATTGCAGTAACTGTAATGTCTGGATATGGAATAGGCGCTGATACTGCTGCTAGAATATTACGAAATATGATAGACGACGAACACATCTTTAAGCAAATTTATGAGGCAGAAAGACAATACGTTGTAACACGTGGATTTTGGGATTCTTAATTTTTCTTTGTAATTTTAGAAAATGCAGTAAGAGTTAATTCAACTCGTCCTTCCAAACCTGCTTTAGCATTGACTCCTGTTATTGAAATTATTTCTCCCAGTTCACATTTTTCTATTAATCTAGCTTGATTTCTCCATCCCTTAACCCAAATTTGACCTGTATCATCTTCAACAAACATCTCTGATAATAAAACAGATTCTCCAGATTTGGTTTGAATTTCTCTTCTTTCAGGAATTTTTAATACTATAGCTTCAATGCAAAAATTTCCATCTGCTTTAACTTCATTAATTTTTGTCCTTAATTGTGATAATGATGGGAGTGATACATCATTTTCCAATTTTCTTACAAATGAATTATTATCTAATGTAACAGAATTTCCATAAACCTTTGTTGGCATGCATTCAATTACATCCCCTTCATTGCAAATACTTGTAGAATTTGAATTATCCATGATGTTGTAAATATTTTTTTTATTATCCACACCCAAAATCATATTCTTTCCATTTTCTGTAGTTATAATTGAAAGAATTCTTACTATTACTGGTTCTGCTTCTTTACCACCTTCAATTTCAATTAAAGTTGAATCATTTCCATGAATCTCTAATCCTTGATTTCCACTTTTAATGTTAATTCCAAGTAATCGTACCTTAGCACCATGAGAAATCATATTGGGAATATCTGATTCATCTTTTCCCCATAAAACTACTCTAAGCGCAGTTCCATCTTTACCTTTCAATCTCATTCTCAGTGCCTTTCCAGGCTGACCTCTAGAATTTGTAAATTCCATACTACTTACGATTCCATCTATTGTTCCAGAAATAACAAGATCTTTTTGGCCTTCATGTAATTCACTAATGTCTTTTGTAATTTTATCTATAGTTGGAATGTCACTTTTGTCATCTGTTATTTCAATATTAGAACCTGAACCTATATTGATAGTTGGAGAACCGCTAAGATCTGATTTTACATACGCCTTGATAATTTTGATCAAATCACCAGGTTTGATATTTTCAATTCCAGGTAGATTTGCTTTATCATCCCATAATTTTACACTAGCTGTAGAATTAGTATCATATACCGTCATGGTTCTGAGATAAAATGGTGAACCATCTTTGCGAGAAAATTGTTTAGCAGGAGATACGTTAAGAACTCTGGTTTCTAAGGAAATTTCTTTAGCACCTGCATAGAGATCCTTTAAACCCATTTCAACTTTTAATGGTCCGGATAATGAAATTCCAAAATCAGATGCAATCAAAAATAAGGCGCCTTGATCTGTTAGATAACCTGCACCTATCTTCTCTTTTTTGTGTTTAATTTGTTCTTCAATATCTGCTCTCGTTAATTCTGGCTTTTGTTCTAATAATTTATCTATAAGACTATCAAATTCAGTCAATTCATTGTTTGTAAATCAGTTGTATTAATAAAAATTTCATTATTGTAAAGTATCATGTTTATCTATTTCTGATCGCAAATCAGTAAATTTTTTTGTTAATTTTAATAATTCATATCTAGACTTTAGTAGTTTCTTCATTAACTAAATTAGTGGGAAGATCGCATTATTTTCATGTCATGTATTGTTGTCGAGCATTTGTCGAAATCATATGGAACACTAACAGCAGTTGATGATATTGTTTTAGCAGTAAAATCTGGTAAAGTTTTTGGATTTTTAGGTCCTAATGGTGCAGGTAAATCAACTACCATCAAACTTCTAACTACATTAATTCCCCCATCAAATGGTTCTCTGACAATTTTAGGAATAAATGCAATTGAAAATCCTTTACAAGTTCGTCATAAAATTGGAGTAGTTTTGCAACAACCTAGCTACGAACCAACATTAACGGTTGAAAAATCTCTTGATAAATATGGAATGATGTGGAATGTTCCAAAAATTGAACGTAAAAAAAGGAGAGAAGAACTTCTAAAAGATTTTGATCTGATTGACATTCGTAAGAAAAGAAATGAGGATCTCTCTATTGGTCAAAGAAGACGTGTTCAGGTAGCTCGTGAATTTATGCACGATATGGAACTTTTATTTCTTGATGAACCTACGGTGGGATTAGATCCTAGTGCTAGAAGAAAATTATTGGATTATTTAAAAAACAAAGCCAAGACAGGTCTAACAATATTTTATACTACACATATTCTAAGCGAAGCTGAATATCTTTGTGATGAAATAGCTATCATTGATAAAGGAAAAATTCTTACAGTAGATACGCCTGAGGCACTAAAAAATAGATTTGGAAATAAAAAAACAATAAAAATTCATCTACTTGAAAAACAAAATAAGATAATAACATTTCTTGAAGGAATAGTTGATTGCAAAATTGATTTTGATAATGGAACTAATATTATAATACATTCAGAACAATCTGAATTAGTTTTATTACAAGTTCTACGAATTCTAAATGAAAATAAAATTGAGATAGAAGATCTTTCAGCAGTTCCTACAAATCTAGAAGAGATATTTTTAAAAATGGTGAGTGATAATGCATCCAATAATTAGACTTGTTAATAGAAACTTAACAATATCGATTAATCCTGGATTTTTAATCTGGCAAGTGATTTTTCCTTTAATTTACATTTTTGTTGCAGGTTATGCATACACATCATTAATTGATCAAGTTCCTTTTGGTGACAAAAATATTAGCTATCCTACATTTTTGGCAACTGGTATGATTGGATTTAATATTATGAATAGTACTCTGATCTCAGGAATAATAATTTGGAATGATAGAAGACATGGCATGTTTGAGCAAATAATGTCTGGACCATTTACACGATCTGATTATATTTTAAGTAATATTTGCACTATTGGAATTGTAGGATTGGTAAGTGCGTCATTAATTGCACTTGTTGGATATCCTGTATTTTTTGAATCAATTGAATTTACTCCAATTACTATTCCGATGATTATCTTTGCTGCAATTGTGGGTTCTGTTTTATTTGGTTCCATAGCCTCAATAATTTCTACTCGATTACGTTCTAGTGAAGGATTTAATGTTATAATCAATACTGTTTTTCTATTCTTTGCCTTTGTTAGTACTGCATTTTATCCCTCTTCAGGTTCACCAGAACCTCTTAGAACCATTTTTTATCTAAACCCACTTACTTATTTGGTAGATGTTATACGTGGTGGAATTTTTGGTAATATTAC
>CAZQXU010000030.1:0-12800 GCA_964597385.1 uncultured Nitrosopumilaceae archaeon
ACAGAATCTAACTCCACCATAGTTTTATATTATGCCCTAAGAAAATCTCGATACAATGGAATACGTTTATGCTGCTTTACTTCTTCACAAGCTACAAAAAGAAGTTAATGAGGCAAACATCAGCTCAGTTGTAAAAGCATCTGGCGCTGCAGTAAATGATGCTCAAGTAAAAGCATTAGTTGCAGCATTGGCTGATGTTAACATCGAAGAAGCAATCAAAGCCGCACCTGTAGCAGTAGCAGCAGCCGCCGCTCCGGCAGCCGCAGCAGCAGGTGAAGCAAAGAAAGAAGCACCAGTTGATACCAGTAAAAATGAAGAAGCCGCAATGGAAGGTCTATCTTCACTATTTGGATAAACAACTATTATTTTTTCAATTTAATTTTGATTTTTTATATCAATGTTAATTAACAATTATTTGTTTTTTGTATTGATTGGTTGATTTTTCAATTCCCGCTCATGTGTTTATCTACATTTTAGATCTCTTTGGAACAATGGCATTTGCAGTAACAGGAGCTTTCAAAGCCATAGAAAATAAATCAGATATTGTAGGAGTTTTACTGCTAGCTACAATTACAGGCGTTGCTGGAGGCGTAATTCGAGATGTTGTAATGGGGCAGTTTCCAAATGCATTGTCTGATCCTGCATATGTGGCAATAACTGTAACGTCTGGTATTGCAATATTTTTTTTGTATACTCACCTAAAAAAACATTGGAATTTATTTTTGAAATTTGATGCAATTGGACTAGGAGTATTTTCAATAATTGGAGCAACATTTGCATACAATCTAGTTGGACTAAACTTTCTTGCAATAATGCTTGCAGGAGTACTTACTGCAGTAGGTGGTGGAATACTTCGAGATGTCTTTGTCACACAAGTCCCAATAGTTTTTGTAAAGGAATTTTATGTCTCTGCAAGCTTTATTGGAATTTTGGTATTTTATTTTATGTTGTACTTTGGTGGAGAGTTATACTCTGCAACAATCATAGGACTGACAATAACTACTGCATTGAGATTAATTGCAATGAAGTACAATTGGAATCTTCCTAAAGTTAAAGGAATTTGAGATTAAGCTGGTGTGTAACCTTTGGCTTTTGATGCAAGGCCTTTTGCTTGACCATCTGCTTTTTGCAAAATCTGTTCTTTAGTTTCACTTGTCATAAATCCAGATTCTACTGATAGTGAGCGAGCATGCTGAGCTGCCTTACCGATGATTTGGTTAATGTTTTCTGGAGTGACATATGCTGCCTCAATTGATAGTGATACTGCTTCTTGGTGATATTGAGCAAATGCATTTCTAATTGCTTCTACATCGATTACCATTTCTTTTTCTGCATATTTGAGACCCTCTTCTAATGCAGTGTATAGTGAAATTCCAGCTTCGACTGGTTTGATATCTAGTTTACCTAGTAATACTGCTAGTTTCTCATTAATGACTCCACCTTTCTTTACTGGGGTTGAGTCTTTTGCAATCCAAATTGTACCTTGATCAATCTTTGTTGGAATTCCAGCCTCTTTGAATTCAGTAAGCATTGGACCTGGAGCAATTCCTGTGTTCTTTGCTGGAACAACAATGTCGACACTTGCAATATCTCCCCCTCTTGCTGCCATCATAATTTTGTTTTTGGCAAGTAAGACGTTTAGTTTGAATGGTGACATGTTTGTAAATATGAAAAGGCATTGACCTACTAGTTCATCAACAATTCCTTTGATTCCTGGAATATCTGATTTTTCTAATGCTTTTTGTGCAACTCTATCTTTAACACAGACAAATTCTACTTGACCTTTGAGTGCTTTTCTTAATGGTAATAGTTGTGATGCTCTAACTTTGTTTGTCTTTACTAATGCAACAACTTTGTATTTTTTTGGAATCTCCATCATTTGTTGATACATCTGAGTTTTTTTTGCTGGATACTTTGTTCTATTTTCATGCATGTTTCTTCTTGACCTCTTCTATCTGTTTAATTGGTTTTCCCATTGTGGTTTTAATGATAATTCTTTTCATGTTCTTATCTCCATTAGGTAATTTCTTTTCAACTGCAGCAAGTACTGCATGTGCATTGATTGCCAAGTCTGCATCACTCATTGTCTCATCACCAATTTTACATGACATTGCCAATGTTGCTCTTGCTCTGACTTTGATTGATGCTCTAAATCTTGTTAGAAATGATTCAATTGATGCGTTAAATGGAACTGGTGTTGGCATTTTACCTCTTGGACCTAATAGCTGACCCAATACTTTACCGACTACTGGCATGATTTGTGTATCTGCCAAAAAGAAATCATATTTGTTGATAAATTTTCTAGATGCTCTTTTGTTTGCTGCAAATCTATCTAATTCATCAGAACCGACAACTGCATCAGCTTTTGCTGCTTTTGCTTTTTGACCCATATCACCTGTTGCCATAATACAAACAGTTGATGGGGAACTTGTCTTTGGTAGTTGAACTACTTCGTTTAATGCAAAGCCCTTTTTGACATCAATGTCTTTGAAGACTAGAATCATCTCGACAGACTGTGTAAACTTGCGTTGTTTACTGCTAGTCTTAGCCTCTTTGATCATATCTGCAAGCTTTGCCTCGGTAATCATTATGAAGAATTTCCGAGATTGCCTACTTAAAATCGTTTAGAGGATTGAGAATTAAGAATCCCGTTTTATTTTAAAAAATTACACATTTCTGTGCCAATTTTTGAAAATAAGGGACAAAAATCCTTATGAACTTACATTTATTAATTCACCATCCTCCCTTTTCGAATAGATTGCAGAAGTTTGATGACCTTGATATGAAACTCTTATTTGAGTTGACAAAAGACGGTTCAATTTCAGTTCCAGAACTATCAAAAAAACTTGGAATCAATGCGTCTGTTTTGTACAGCAGAATAAAGAGACTGGTAAAAAAGAAATTAATTAAAAAATTTACAATAATTGTAGACGAATCCCTTTTGGGAGTCGGAGTAAAGGCATCAATTGGAGTTAACAGAGACCCAAAACTCAAAGATGCTATTCACAAACAACTCTTGGCAACCCCTGAGGTCATGTCAATTTCTGAAGTAACCGGCAGATTTGACATTATAGTGCATGTCCAGACAAAAAATCTTGAGGTACTTCACTCTATAGTAATTGAGAAACTAGGAAAAATCGACGGAATAATTAACACTGAAACTTTTGTAGAGTTACAAAAAACGGATAAAGATCCAGTTTATTCTGCTGTATAATCTAGTTTAATTTTGCGTCCCACTTGCCAGCGTTAATCTCGGCAGTGATCTCTTTTGGAGTCTTACCTTCTACTTTGATTCCAAGTGATGAGCAAGTTCCAATAATTGTTTTAGCTACTGATTTTAGTGAAGTTGCATATGATTTCTCTAGTTTTGTCTTTGCAACTTTTACAACAGAATCAATGGTAATATCTCCTACCCAAGCTGTTCCTGCGGTACCTGTTCCTTTTTGAACGCCAGCCTCTTTTAGCAATAATGCAGCAGCTGATGGAATTCCAATTTCAATTTCCCACTTTTTAGTATCTGGAAAAACTGAAACTGTTACTGGAACTTTCATTCCTTCAAAATCTTTTGTTTTATCATTAATTGCCTTGATAATCTCCATGATGTTTACACCCAATGGGCCCAAAGCTGGACCTAATGGTGGACCTGCAGATGCAGCCCCTCCTGTTACAAGTGAAGATATTTTTTGTGCGTCTACCATGTTTATCAGCTTATTATGAAAAATTTAATCCTTCCTAAGACTCGCTAGATAGTTTTAGGTAGTTGGCGTCGACAGTTACTGGCAATTGATATGATGCATCAAGTAAGACTACTGTTGCTTCTTCTTTGTCTACATCAATTCTTGTGATCGTGGCTTTCATTCCTTTGAATGGACCGCCAGTGATCTCAACTATGTTATCTACTGTTAATTGTGAAACGGTGGATTTCTTTACCAAATATCCTTCTATGTCTTTGAATTCTAATTCTCCTCTTAGTTGACCGCGAATATGTCTTATTCCTTCAACTGCCATGTATGCATCACTTGGATTAATTGCCTCAATGACAACGTATCCCTTTAGATTATCAACTAGTAATACAGATTGAATATTCATCTTGTTGTTACTTGCTTTAGCTTCTAGTAATCTCATTACCACTTTTTCTTGACCTCCAGTGGTTCTTATTGCAAAAAGGTGTGATTTTACTTCTTCAGACATTTTACCTACCAAACGTAATAACCGAAAAGACAAACTGTATTGTAAATCCAATGGCACCTACTCCTCCAATTCCCAATAATACTAATCTAAGATGCTGTTGATACTCATCTTTGTCTGGCTTTTTGGCCATCTTCATAGTATTTGCCATGTTTTTCAAAGTCTGCTTCGGGTTCATTGCCTGAAATTAATAAGGTGTCCTTATATCTCTTATCTCATGGAGCTGCTAGTAGCTTATCGCGATGACCCTGCCGGATACAATATGGCAAATTTTCTTTCTCAAGAAATGAAAAAAGAAGGTGATATCTATCGCGGAAAATACTATGATTTGCTGATAATACCAACTCCTGCAATTTCAGCTGATTGGCTAGAAGAAAAATATGATTATGATGGATTTATTTTTCTATCAAAACATGCTGCAGAATCTGGAGTATTGGCACTTACCTGTCACAGCACTGGAAATTTCTCAGAAGCCAAGTTTGGTGGAAATGATAGACAGATTGCAGTTCCACATCCGTTTATCCAAAAAACATATCTTCAAACTTTATGGAAAAACCAATCTATTTTTTCTGATTTTCAAATTACTATAGAGGCAACTCATCATGGACCAACTGCATTATCAAAACCTACAATATTCATTGAAATTGGAACCACTGAAAAACAGTGGACTGATGTAACATTGTGCAATTCTGTAGCCACTCTAGTTCATCAAGTGATGAGTGGTCACATCAAAGCATCACCCACTGCTATCTGCTTTGGAGGAACTCATTATCCAGATAAATTTACAAATGAATTGCTAGAAGGTAAATACTCTCTTGGAACTGTTGTACCAAAACATGCATTAGATAATATTGATGAGACTCTGTTTTCTGAAATTTTGTCAAAAAACAAAATGGCAACAGCTGCTTTGCTTGATTGGGGAGGAATGGGTCCAAACAAACAAAAAATTCTTGAACTACTAAAGACAACCAATCTTGAGGTAATCCGATTATGAGTCTTGATAAAAAAATTTACAAAAAATTACTTGAAGTGCCAAAAGGAAAAATTACCACCTATGGCGAACTGGCAAAAGCAGTTGGTCTAAAAAATGGACAACGAGCAGTTGGAAAAATTATGAACAAGAATCCATATCCTGTAATTATTCCATGTCATAGAGTTATCAAGTCAGATGGAAAGATTGGTGGATATGCATATGGTGAAGAAATAAAATCTAACATGTTATCAAAAGAGGGAATAAAGATTCAAAACGGAAAGATTTTGGATTTAGAAAATTCTATCTATCGATTCTAGCTTCTTTTTGCTATAATCTCTTCCATCAATAATCTGAGATGTGCTTTGTTTCTTACAGTGTTTCCGCCTACCTTTTTGTATAATGCCCAAAACTCAGGATTTGTCAAGTCCTTTCTATCTTTGGCAATCTTTAGTAATCTTCTAAGTGAGCGAACCTTTGCAACGTAAACGTCTTTCTTTCCTACTCTTGCACCTTTTCTACCTTTTTTGGATCCTTGTGTTGTTCCTCTTTTGTGTTTTTGGGCTTTTTTCATTTGTGATCTGCCCTTTGAGGTTCCAACAATTGGTTTAATGGTAATTTTCTTTGCAGTAATTAGACTTCGAATGTTTTGTCTAGTGATTGCATCAGCTACATCGTCTAGATGATCAGCATCTAATCTTACTCTATTAACTCCGACTCCTGTAACTCGTGCTACGAGTCTTTTTTTAGCTTTAAGATTTACTACCAACGGTTCTCACTCTTGCGTTAAATATTTTGAACTTGCTTTCCAGTGCTTTTACTAGAATTTCTTTTCTCTTTTTAGTACCTACACCATGTCCAAATCTTATTCCGTCTGTTTTTGGATTAAGATTTTCCAAGTCACTTAATTTGTAAACTAAATTATCTGTATATCCTGATGGATGTAATCCTTTAGCAATTTTTGGTCCACCATATCCGACTTTAACAAGTCCTGGACGACCTCTGCCACCTTTTAATTTTCTTTGATGATGATCAACTCCTTTTGGTTTTCTCCAATTGGTTTGTAATCTAACATAACGCCAGCTCTCTGGTCTGACAAAATCTGGATTATGCCCTTTGATCTCTTCTCGTTTTGCTAGCTTCTCTTTATTGATCGGCATTAGATTGACTCTTGAAATTTTAAATAAATACGTTCCTAGATTAAAAAAGATCATCTTTTGGGAAAGAGATAATAAGGAAAATTGAGTCGGATCGAAATATCTCATGATCAAGCCTGGGATTCCTATGATAATTGTTGAGGGGTGCTATTACCTCTGATCGAAGTAGTAAGTACTCTCAAAGTTGACAAATTCTTATCTCAAATTCAGTCATTTGGAATTTCTCCCTCAAAGATACATCGAAATCTGAGCGTAGATGACCTAGTAAAAATTGCAGTAGAGAAAAAAGAAGGAGTAATCAATTCCACTGGTTCTCTTTCTGTCAATACTGGAAAATACACTGGACGTTCTCCCGATGATAGATTCATTGTTTATGATGATAAGACTCACAATACCGTAGATTGGGGTAAAGTAAATCACCAATTCCCATCAGGTAAGTTTGAGAAATTACTAGAGAAGATGAAATCTTTTGTAAATAACAAGGAGCTTTATGTCTTTGATGGATTTGTAGGAGCTGACAAAGACAATCGTTTACCCATTAGAGTGATAAATGATCATGTATGGCAAAGTCTCTTTGCAAGAAATTTGTTTATTCGACCAACAAATGAGGAGCTAGAAAACCACAATCCTGAGTTTACTATTTTATGTATCAATAATTTTGAAGCAGTTCCAGCAGTAGATGGTACTGAGTCTAATGTTTTCATTATTATTGATTTAACTAGAAAAATTGTCTTAATTGGCGGAACCCAATATGCAGGTGAAATGAAAAAGTCAATGTTTTCTGTAATGAATTTCCTCTTACCTGAAAGAGGAGTTTTCCCAATGCATTGCTCTGCAAATATTGGTAAAGATAATGATACTGCATTATTTTTTGGATTGTCTGGTACTGGAAAGACAACATTGTCAGCTGATCCAAACAGAAAATTAATTGGTGATGATGAACATGGTTGGTCTGATAATGGGACATTTAATTTTGAAGGAGGGTGCTATGCAAAATGTATCAATCTAAGTCAAGAGGCAGAACCTGAAATCTGGAATGCAATTAGACCAGGTGCTGTTTTAGAAAATGTTGTACTAAATAACAATCAACCAGATTATGATGATAATCTCTTAACTGAAAATACTCGAGTTGCATATCCACTTGATTACATCCCAGGTGCAGTTATTCCAAGTGTAGGTGGCCATCCAAAAGTAATTGTATTTTTAACAGCTGATGCATTGGGTGTTTTACCACCAATTTCCAGATTAACAAAAGAGGGTGCAATGTATCACTTTATGTCAGGTTACACAAGCAAGTTGGCAGGAACTGAGCGAGGAATTAAGGAGCCAAAATCTGTATTTTCAGAGTGTTTTGGAGCCCCATTCATGCCTAGACCAGCTGCTGTGTATGCTAAGGTGTTGGGTGAAAAAATTACCAAACACAATACTGTCGTTTACCTAGTAAATACTGGATGGTCTGGCGGCCCATATGGTGTAGGTAAAAGAATCAAAATAAAATACAGTCGAGCAATGGTAACTGCAGCAATAAACGGTTCACTAAATATTGTAAAGTACAAACATGATGATTTGTTTAATCTAGATATTCCAACTGAAGTACCAGATGTTCCTTCAGATATTTTGGATCCAAAAAATACATGGACTGATAAAGACTCTTACGACCTTTCTGCTAAAAAATTAGCTCAAATGTTTGTTGAGAACTTTAAAAAGTTCCAAAACGTTGCCCCTGAAATTATTTCAGCAGGTCCTGTATATCGCGCTTAGATGATTTTATTTTTACAGCTCCTATAATTCCTATTATTGCTACAATTCCCAAAACTATTACTATCTGTCTTTGTGGAATGTCACGAATTTCAAAATCATTTTGAGTCTCGTCAATTGAATTTGCAATGATGGTGCTATATGCATCTAGTGTTTGATCATTTGATTTTATTTTTGCTTCAATCCAATATTCTCCATTTTGATTTATCCTAATTTTTGCATTCTTATTTGGTGTTGCAGTGACCACATCTGTTATCTCGGTATTGCTTTTTGTCACTGAAATCTTTGCAAAATTCCAGTCTGGATCATTAATTGTAAAAAATAATGAATTATCATTTTGAATTACATCAATTGAAGCTTTAGTATAGTGTATTTGTATTGGAACTGTGTATTTTATTTTATCATGATTGATGAGAATTTTTTCTTGAAAGGTTCCATAGTTTTCCCCCGAAATTTTAATTTTTACTGTTAAATTATTTTCTTGCAATGAATCTTCAACTTGAATAAATTCAGGGCCCTCAAACGTTACATCAAGATCATCCAAAGTTCCATTAAGTAGTTTTAATTTTAATTGCTTTTCTGTCATTTTGTTATCTGATGATAAATTGACTACAACGTTTGGTGGGGTGATGATTAGATTAGCATCAAATGCTTTACCAAGATTTAGCCTGCCGGAACCAGTATCACTTAATAAAAACTCGGAGCCATATGCGTCAGATACTCTCTCAGATGTAGTCATGAGCAGTGATTTTATCTCATTATTTGTCATGGCAGGATATTTTTCTAGTAGTAAAGCAACTGAGCCACTTACATGTGGGGCAGCAAAACTAGTCCCACTAGTAAAATTGTATCCGCCGTTTGTCTGAGTTGTGTTGATGTAAGCCCCTGGTGCTACCAAGTCAGGTTTTATGTAAAATGGTGAAACAGGACCCCTTGAGCTAAAATGTGCAACAAAGTCTGGGTTGTAAAACAGATGTAAACTAGCTTTACTTTCACCAATTTCTTTAATCTCCAGTCCTTCTTTTCTGTCAATTGATACCACTGGAATTTGTGGTTTGTAGTTTGGCTCTATGAATTCATGAATTAATTGACCAAGAAAAATTCCAGGTTGGTTGTTGTAAACGATCATTGCCTTTGCACCAGCATTTGCTGCATTTTTTTCTTTAATTGAAAAATACAACATCTCACCTTCCACATCACTTCCTCTTTCTACAAGTAATATCGCATCAGTTGCATTGATGTTTTTTAGTTCTGCTTCTTTTCCATATCCTCCAAAAACAATTTTTCCAATAATTGGTTCATCAATTTTTGCAGATCCTGTCATTGGAATTACGGTATATGGTTTTTCATTCACCTCAAGTGTTGCAATAAGACTAGATGTCAAGTTATTGTATGTTGCACCAACTGTAATGGATCCAGGATTTTTTCCTGGACTGCCAATTGTTTGAGGAATAGGTCCATCATTTCCAGCTGCTGTAATTACAACAATTCCTTTTTGCAATGCATTATCCACTGCTTTATCGATATTGGAGTTTGTCTTGTTTACGCCAAGACTGATGTTGATAATATCTGCACCATCTTCAATTGATTTATTGATTGCCTTGATTATCAAATCAGATGATACTCCTTCACCGTCTTCTGAAACCTTGTAAGCTAGAATTTTTGCCTTAGGAGCAACTCCTTTTAGAATTCCGTCTGCTGCAATTACTCCTGCTACTTGAGTGCCGTGACCGTTAGTATCAAGCGGTGGTTCACTTTCGTTTATGAAATTATATCCGCCTACTACTTTACCATCTGGTCCAAAACCAAAAAGATCTGGATGATTATAATCAACCCCAGTATCGATTACTGCTATTTTAATTCCTAATCCGTCAAATCCTTCCATTCTTGGAATATCACCTCCGATAAATGGAACACTTTGATCAAGGTATGTGTGGAAGTTATCTGTAGGTAATAATTGAAAAATGATCAAAGATGAAAAAACAATTACAATACTTGCAAAAACTACCCAAAGTTTCATAATTTTACGATATTTTTAGCAAGTAAAAACCAATTGTCTACTAAAGCAATAAATTGAATAAATATTACATAACTTCTATGGGAAAATACACACTTCCACAAATACCATATGCTTATGATGCATTAGAACCTCACATTGACGCAAAAACAATGGAGATTCATCACACAAAACATCACCAAGCATACACCGACAAACTAAACGCTGCACTAGAAAGTTGTCCAGCTGATGTACAAAGTAAAGATATCTTAGACATCTTGTCTAACCTCAATCAAGTACCAGAAGCACAACGTGGTGCCGTTAATTTCAATGGTGGTGGTTATGATAACCACAAGCTATTTTGGAACAACATGAAACCAAACGGAGGCGGCGAACCAGGAGGAGCAATTGCAGATGCAATCAATAGTTCTTTTGGAAATTTTGCAGCTTTTAAGGAGAAATTCTCATCCACTACTGCAGTAATTCAAGGAAGTGGTTGGGGATGGTTAGTATACAATCCTTCAACAAAGAAGGTCGAGTACAAATCCATGCCAAACCAAACTAGTCCAAGAACAGAAGGATTAGTTCCATTATTGGGTTGTGATGTTTGGGAACATGCATACTATCTGAAATATCAAAACAAACGACCTGATTACATTTCATCATGGTGGAATGTAGTTAATTGGGATGAAGTAGAAAACAGATACTCCAAAGTAAAATAAAGTTCTACCTTTATTTTTTTATTATCTCTATTTTTGAATCTGATTTATTTTTCAGAGTAATTTCCATGAATGAATTTATAACCATCTCGGAGTTGTTTGTTGTAAATGAGTGAAGAACAGGCCCAACACTTGATGCAGCAACTCCAAATGCTTGAAACTTACTATGGAGATTTATCGCAACGCGAAGCTACACTTGTTAATGTTTTACGAGAGGCCATATCTGCAATTGAATCAATTAAAGCACTCCGCGAAAAGCCAGATTCTGATAGTTTGGTACCAATTGGAATGGGAACTTATGTGCAGACAAAAATCTCATCATCCAATAAAATAATTTTGAATGTGGGAGCTGGAATTGCTATGGAAAAAACTTATGATTCTTCAATAAACTATCTTGAAGCAAGAATAAAGGAAATTGAGATTGCTATACAAGATACTACTGCGCGAAAACAAGATGCTATGGCTAGATTGGAGCAAGGCAAAGAGCAAATGAACCAACTCATGCAACAAACATCAGAAGATCTTTCAGGATAAAATAATGTTTGATAAACTTCGTAATGCATTTTCAAATGCAGCGAAAAGTCTTGGAGAAAAAGAACTAAACGATAAAGACGTTGAAGAAATTCTTTACGAATTAGAAATTTCTCTTATGGAATCTGATGTTGCAAGCGAAGTCATAGACACAATAAAATCCGATTTGAAAACTCAATTGCTGGGTTCCAAAGTAGACAAAAAAGAAATTGAAAAGTTTGTCAAAGACAGCTTGATCTCAAACATATCCTCTTTATTTGATGCTGCAGGCACGGTTGATCTCTTTGAGTTGATTAATGAAAAAAAGAAAACTGTTCAACCATTTCTGATTTTATTTGTAGGAATTAACGGAACTGGAAAAACTACATCATTAGCTAAAGTAGCTTACATGTTACAGCAAGCAAAATATTCTGTTGTAGTTGCAGCTGCTGATACATTTAGAGCAGGAGCTATTGAGCAATTACGTGAACACACTAATCGTTTGAATCTAAAACTAGTTGCACAAAATTATAATTCTGATCCAGCAGCCGTTGCCCGAGATGCGGTTCTTTATGCAAAATCTCACAAAATGGATTGTGTCTTAATTGATACTGCTGGAAGAATGCAAACAAGTAAAAATCTAATGGAGCAAATTGCTAAAATTACCAAAGTAGTAAATCCTGATTTTAAAATATTTGTGGGTGATTCTCTGGCTGGAAATGATACTGTAAATCAAGCTAGGGAATTTTTTGAACATGTCAAATTCAATGGTTCAATTCTCACAAAAAGTGATGCTGATGCACGTGGTGGAGCTGCACTTTCTATTGTCAAAATCACATCTACTCCAGTACTGTATCTTGGAGTTGGACAGGAATATTCTGATCTTAAACCATTTGATAAAGAAATTTTTCTAGAAACTGTATTTGGTTCCTTATCTGGAGTAGACAGAAAAGAAATTAAAAAACCAGAATTCGTTGAAGAATCAATTACTGAATCAAAAGAACCAATTGAGGAAATAAAACCAGAATATGTACTAAATCCAGTTGAAGCACCTAAACCAGAACCAGTTTCAGAACCAATACTAAAACCAGTTCAAGTAACAAAACCAGAACCAAAACCAGAACCTGTTAAAGAAACAAAACCAGAACCAAAACCAGAACCAAAACCAGAACCTGTTAAAGAAACAAAACCAGAACCAGAACCAAAACCAGAACCTGTTAAAGAAACAGAACCAAAACAAATTGAATCTGATGATCCGTTTGAAGGAATTGCAGACAAAGACATTTCAAAATATTCGGATTTGTATGATATTGTTCCGCCAGAAAATGACGATGAGGCAACAAAGCTTGGCAATGCAATTCGTCAGTGGATTAAACAAGGACGACCAAAACCTGGAGAAGAAACGAAACAAGAATCAGAACAAGAGACAAATTCCAAGCACAAACATGATAAAGAAGAAGAAAAGTCTAAAAAGAAAAGAGGTGTATTTGGATTCTTTAAGA
>CAZQXU010000031.1:0-3974 GCA_964597385.1 uncultured Nitrosopumilaceae archaeon
CATCAAACAAATTGCCATCATAATCAACTACAACATTATCAGCAAATACTCCAACGACGGATTTATTTTTTTCAATTACTAATTGAGTTAAATCAATCATATGACTTTCTCGAATACCTCTATCTACTACTCTTGCTAGTTCAATTACATCAGGACCGGGGGGTCCAGTTTCAACAGTTGGATGAGAAAGTGGTAAAAGTTCAGCGGTGCAAATGAAGATTCCTTTGTCACCCATGTCTGGAAAAGGTCTATCTGGTTGAATTTTAACGCCACAGATGACTTCACTGTCACCTAATCGAACTCTTGCAGAACCATTTGCTTTTGGAATTGCATTTGTTTCAATGATCAAGTTTCGTGGTTCATCTAGTGCTCTTCCATCCACTCTTTTTCCCTGTTCTAATAATTCTAGAATTTGAGATTTCTTTAGATCGTCAAGTACGCTAGTTGATGTCATTTATTTTTCCCCGTTTCCAAAATATTTGTCAGTAAGTGCTTTTCTTTGTAATTCATAAACAATTTTACAACCTTTAATTCCAGTCTCTACACATTTTTTATATTCTTCTGGTGTTAACACACCATCTAATTGAAGTAATGTAATTTTTTCTAAACTTGGCATATATCCAATAGGCATATCTGCTTGTCCTGCTTGGTCTTCTTCATTATTAACATCAAGAATAATTGTGTCAGCTGCTTTTCCTGCTGCACAAGCTGCTACCATATCTCTCATTGGAATTCCAGCATCAGCCAATGCAACTGATGCTGCAGAAAGGGCAGCACATCTAGTACCACCATCGGCTTGAAGAACTTCGATGAATACATCAACTGCAGTTCTTGGGAATTTCTCCAACATAACTGCAGGTTCTAATGCTTCTTTGATAACTTTGGAAATTTCAATCTCTCTTCTTGATGGTGCAGGATTTTTTCTCTCAGTTACAGAGAATGGTTCCATGTGATATCGAACTCGTAAAATACCAGTATCAGTGTTTGACATATGTTTTGGATGAACGTCACGTGGTCCAAATACTCCAACTAAAATTTTATTATCGCCAAATTCAATGTATGCTGAGCCATCAGCGTTTTTCAATCCACCAGCTTTAATCATGATTCGTCTGGGTTCGTCGACTTTTCTACCATCACAGCGAATTCCATTTTCATCTAGTAGAACTAGGGTTGCTTCTCTTCCGCCCATTATGATTCACCTTTTGATTCTAACATTTCTTTCACTTGGTCTGTCAAATTAGCAACATGTGCCATTTCATCAACCATTTTGATTGCCTTTTTTGCCTTTAATAATCCCTCGGGAGTCTCACAGGAAACAACAATCCAACCATTTTGGCCAATCGTAATAGCTGCGTTTGTAGCCATTTCAATCATTTGGATCATAGTACCCCTTTTTCCAATTAAGCGCGGTACCTTACTAGGGGATATTGAAACTAGATGTCCAGAGTCAATCTTACCAAGATCTCGATCAGCTATCGTTACAAGTGGATCTCTGGTTCTATCAAAATTAGCAATCCTGGCTGCAACTAGATCACCTGCCTTAAGCTTGGAAGATAGTTCATCGGCATGTGCAGAAAAATCACGTCCAAATACATCCTGAGCAGGTAAAAATCCAACATAGCAGGAATTGATATCTAATTCCCAAGAAAGTGAAGTATGAGAGACGACTTTGCCAATTACAAGATCATCGATTTTTGGGATATACTTTCCAGTCAATGGAATTACTTTAATAGAATCATCGAAAATTTCTGAAATTCCTATAGCAGTAGAGATAATTTTGGTTCCATCCAAGATTACATTTTGTTCTGGTCTGAAAGGGCCAGTTGTGATTACATCTCCAGGTATAACGTATTTTCTTTTATTTTCCATCACTTCATAACCTCAACTGTTGCAGAGCCTTTGGTTATAGAACCCAATCTATCAATCACATTTGGCCTTGCTCCAGCGGGTATTTCAAGTATTGCTTTTAAAGAACCATTATTTTGCCATTCTTCTTTTTTTAAAACCCCCACAGATTTCAAAACAGCATATGATTGTGATGCATACTGTGCAGGTACTGTAATTTCAAGATCTAGATTTTCAGATTTCAAAGCTATGATAGAACGTAATTTTTCTACAATGTCTGGTACTTGTTCTTCAACATTTTTTTGAGGCTCTATTGTGATTCGCCCATCCTTTAATGCTTGTTCAATTCTCAGTGGAGGATGTGGTAAGTGCGTTCTAGGATCGACATATGTTTTTGCAATAAATGCAACAATTTGTTTTCTCTTATCATCAAGCATTTTGCGTCTTTGATCAGTAGTAAGATTAAGTTCTCCTTTTTTTAGCATGATTTCTGCAATCTCAATTACATCTTCAGTTTTGAAAGCTTTGAGTAATTTTTCAGTTGATGGTTTAGTGCCTTTACCAGAATCAGTATAGATTTCATCTGCAATCAATATTGAAGAGATATCTTTTTTCTTACCCATTTTGTAATCTAGTGCAGGGTCAGGCTTTACTAAGATCTCAAATTTTTCTCCCTCATAAGAATATCTAACTACAGTTACATCGGTCATTTCTGAAATATCCTATGTTAATTTGGTATTTATCTCTAACAAATACAATTTTGCCGTAAGTAATACGTTCTTTATGAGATTTTCAAAAAAATCTCAAAAATAAGGCATGCCACAAATCACTAACCATTGTCTAATATTTGTTCATGCATTACTATACCATGAGTCAAATACAAATCCAAAAAAGGCAACCTGAGCCTTCAGAAACACTGGTTCAAAGATTTCCAGTAATAAAAGGTAAAAAACTTGAAACAACAAAATTATGCAAAATTTGTTTTGCGCCATCAATACCAAGTGTATATGATACAAACACATGTACTCCGCTAGTTCTAAAATGTACACAATGTGGACGCAAATCTTGGGCACAATAAAAGGCATGCCACAATCAAGAAACCAAAACTAAGTATTCGCAAGAGAATATCAAACCATGAGTCAAATAGAATCGTTTGAAAATAATGGTTTGAACTTTACAGTTATCAAACCATATTTTATACAGACACAGACAAAAACATCAGATTTGGAGATTATATTAGAGAGATTATTTAGAAGAGAGAATATAATTTTCAATCGAATTGTATTGGCAATCAGAATAAACGATAATGCTCAAAGTACGATGCTAGCATCAGAGCTAATCAAGATAAGAACATTAAAAAGAAATCTTTGTATCGCTTTAGAATTAGCATATCATTACAATATCACACACCATAATAATTAAAAAAATAGAATTACATATTTTTAATCTCTATTTTTAATTTGTCATAGAAAATAAAATTAGAAATAAGGCATGCCACAAATCAGTATCTATGACAATATATTTGTGAATTAAAAACACATCATGTCAACAATCGTAATACAAAGGCAACCTGAGCCTTCAGAAATGCTGGTAAAAAGTATCCCAGCAAAAAAAGGTAAAACACTTCAAACAAGACAAAATCAGGAATTCAATTGGGAAGATCTAGCTGGTCTATCATGGGTTCTATTTGATAACGGAGATGAATATTAGATGGAAAGCAATCAAGTCTGCGTTTATGATTACATTTGTAATCAGATGTGTCAAATCAAAGGAATAAGATTTGCAGCAATAATCAATACCAAAGGGAAAAAGATTGCAGGAGGGTTTAGTTCCAACATCATACCATTAGAAAATGATAAACAAAAAATGGAGATGTTGTTTATGGAAGTAGCACTTGACTTGTCAATGAGAAAAGAGTTTGATGATTCCCTGGGAAACATTAATGCCATAGTATCATACCGAAATAAAACAAACATCATCACAATTCCTCACGAGGACAATTTAATGCTAATATCATCAGAACCAGAATTAGATCCGAACAAAGTGATCAGCATGGCACACCAGAGTCTTAAATCCATTAAAATTCTAGAGGTAGTAAATCGTTGAATATCTACGACACAAAAATTGTG
>CAZQXU010000031.1:4074-12243 GCA_964597385.1 uncultured Nitrosopumilaceae archaeon
TCATGAATTTATCTGCTTTAACATAATTGGACATGATGAAAAAAGAATTACATATTCTTTAACAAAGCATGCCAGGGCACAATAGGCGTTCTAAAAGTAAATCTTTCAAAATAGAATAATATGATATAACAGCATGTAGGATAATTCATAGTCAATCTCATTATACCTATATCCATACCTAATTCCAGCTAGATTTTTATGTGGATTTTGAAAATTTTCTTCTAGGATTTGTCTTCTTTAGAGGTAATTAACAAGGAAAATCAAAAAATATCAATCAAGCTCAAAGGAGTTCCATTACAGTATGCAAATGCACTTAGACGAATTTGTCTAAACGGTATTCCAGTATTTGCCATTGATACTGTAGATATAATTGAAAATTCTTCAGTACTACCAGATGAGGGATTAGCTCATAGATTAGGACTGATTCCAATTAAAACAGATCTATCAAGATTCAATGAACCATCTAAATGTGATTGTAAAAGTGAGACAGGTTGTTCTAATTGTAAAGTGATGTTTGTTTTAGATTCAGGAGATTCAGATGTCACTAGAACAATATTATCAAGTGATCTTACATCAGAAGACGAATCGGTGAAGGCAACTTCCGATAAAATTCCAATTGTTCAATTAGCTGCAGGTCAAAGAGTTAAAGTTGAGTGTTATGCTAGACTTGGCCGTGGAACAGAGCATGCTAAATGGAATTCAGCAAATATTTCAGTTTTAACTGAAACAGATAAAGAAAACGAGAGAATACTAACAGTTGAATCAACAGGGGCATTAAAGCCAGAACAGATAATCCTTGCAGGAGTAGATGAGTTAAGCAATAGATTATCAGAGTTTAAAGAAATGATTAACGAAATAAAAGAATAAACTAAGCATACACATTATATTTGGGTTTTAAACCGGATTATTCACATGACTAATCAAGTCGTCATACGCATGGCAAAGGATCTCAAGAAGGCATCTACCAAAAATGATGCTCCAATTTGGGCAAAGATGGCAGAATATGCATTAAAACCATCTATTGCAAGACGATTTATCAATTTAAACAGAATTGCTCAATTAACTAAAGATGCTGATACTGTAGTATTTCCAGGAAAAGTGTTAGGAACTGGAGATATTGAACACAAAATTACACTTTGCTCATTTTCAATCTCAAATACTGCAGCAACCAAGATTTTAGAAAAAGGTGGAAAAGTCATTACATTTTCAGAATTAATTGAAAAGAACCCGACAGGGAAAGGAGTTGTACTACTTGGCTAGTCAAGAAAACATAGTATCAACAGATAAACCAATTGTAGTTGATGCTACAGATCACATAGCAGGTAGACTCTCATCAAATGTTGCTAAATTATTGCTAAATGGAAACAGAGTTTCAATTGTAAACTGTGAAAAAATTATGTTAAGCGGAACAAGAACAAACATAATTTATCATTACAGGAAATTTTTAGAGGTAAACAGCGTAATTCATCCAAGACACGGTCCAGTGCATGCAAGAAGACCTGACACAATGATGACAAGAATGGTACGAGGTATGTTACCAAAGAAAAAACCATCTGGACTATTAGCACATAAAAGACTAAGAACATACATTGGTTCACCAAGAGAGCTAAGTGGATTTGAAAAAATTCAATTCAAACAAGCAAAAATTACAAAATCTGCAGCAAACTATACAACTATTGGTGACATTGCAAAAATAATTGGGTGGACTGAATGACAACACCAAAGACTGAAATCTATTTTGCAACTAGAAAAACATCTAGCGCACATGTATACATTACAAAAGGACGTGGTAAAATTAGAATTAACAACATACCAATCGAGATGATTCCTCAAGAGACTGCGCGAGAGGTCATGTTAGCTCCGTTGGAAATTACTGGAGATTTGAGAGATAAAATAGACATTTCAGTTAGAGTAAGAGGCGGTGGATTTATGGGACAAGCTAGTGCAGCAGCTACTGGCATCTCAAGAGCACTTACAGGGTGGACTAAATCTAAAAAAGATCCAAAAGATCATCCATTTCCAAAATCAACGAGAGAAGATCTTAGGCAAAGAATTACAGATTTTGACAAATATCTGATTAGCGGTGATGCCAGAAGAAAAGAACCAAAGAAATTTGGCGGACCTGGCGCAAGAAGAAGAAAGCAAAAATCATACCGTTAGGCTGTGAAAGCTATAATTTTAGCTGGAGGCAAAGGAACAAGAGGTAAACCGTATACAGAATATTTTCCAAAAGCAATGACGCCAATTTTTGGTAAACCATTAATTGATTACATTATAAAATATCTGAGTTCATTTGATTTTATCAAAGAGATTATTATAATTTCAGACTACCAAGAATTGGGCGGACAGATTAAAAATTATTTTAGCCATGCAAGTAAAGGAAAAAAAATCACATTTGTACAAGACTCACAAAGTGGAACTGGTGGAGACCTATTACACATTGAGAATAATCTCAAAGGAGAAGATGAGTTTGTTTTGTGGTTTGTAGACAATCTATGTGCTATAGATTTAGTCAAGATGAGAAAGATCTTCAAAGAAAAAAATAGCATAGCATGTATTGCAACAAGAACAAAAAGAAAAGAAGAGACAGGGTTTGCAGTTGTAGAAGATGGAATAATTAAAGAATTTAAAGAAAAACCAACAATGAAACTCCAATTATCTGAATGTCTGGGAGTTTACATTTTAGGAAAAGACATCATTAAGAGAATTAAAACAAAAAAACAAAAAGAGATCAATCTTTCATTTGATATTTTACAACAATTATCCAAAGAAGGAAAAATTAGTGCTTATGACATAGGAGATAGAGAATGGATAG
The DNA here is from genome assembly GCA_964597385.1 of uncultured Nitrosopumilaceae archaeon. Classification (GTDB taxonomy): domain Archaea; phylum Thermoproteota; class Nitrososphaeria; order Nitrososphaerales; family Nitrosopumilaceae; genus Nitrosarchaeum. The sequence goes on from CAZQXU010000031.1 coordinate 6,890, forward strand.
ATGTAGAATCTCCAATGGTTTTAGAAAGAAATGAAACGATGGTAAAAAAAATCATAAAACAGATGGGATTTTAGACTGCTTTTCAAATTCGGTAATTTTTTTCTCATAAAATAAAGTTTGAGCAATATCGTCTAGACCTTCTAAAAGAATTTTTTTCTTGTGTGAATCAATATCAAATGGAATTGTTTTAGAAATTGTTTTAATTATTTGATTTTCCAGATCTACTTCTACATCACCAGTTTCTTGTTGTAGTTTTTCAATTGTTTTTTCATCTAAAACAATGGGTAAAAGTCCATTTTTGAAGCAATTGCTATAAAAGATATCAGCAAATGAGGGGGCAATAACTACTGAGAATCCATAGTCAAGCAATGCCCAAACCGCATGCTCTCTGCTAGAACCACATCCAAAATTATCTCCAGCAACAAGAATTTTGGAATTTTTGTATTTAGGCTCATTTAACACAAAATCAGATTTTAATTGCTCTTGATCATCGTATCGCCAATTATAAAAAAGAAATTTTCCGAATCCAGATTTTTGAACTAGCTTTAGAAATTGTTTTGGTACAATTTGATCAGTATCTACATTTACCTTATCTAATGGAGTGATAATAGTTTTTATTTTTTTAAAAGATTGCATTTCAATTCAAATCCAGTTCTCGTACATCTACAAAGTGTCCAAATATTGCTGCAGCTGCTGCCATAACAGGACTGACTAAATGAGTTCTACCACCAGTTCCTTGTCTGCCTTCAAAGTTTCTATTTGAAGTACTTGCACATCTTTCACCAGGCGATAAGATATCTGGATTCATTCCTAGACACATACTGCATCCAGATTCTCTCCATTCAAAATTAGCATCAATGAAAATTTTATGAAGACCCAACTCTTCTGCTTGTTTTTTTACCATTTGAGAACCAGGTACAACCATAGCTTTGACACTAGGAGATACTTTTCTACCTTTAACAACTTTGGATGCTTCAATTAGATCTTCTAGTCTGGCATTTGTACATGAACCAATAAACACTCTATCAATTTTAATTTCAGTCATAGGAGTTCCTGATTTCAGATTCATGTATTCAAGTGCTTTTTCTGCACCCTTCTTTTGATTTTGATCACCTTTAGCAAAATCTTCTGGAGATGGAACTGATTCAGTTACATCAATTGTCATTCCAGGGTTTGTACCCCAACTTACTTGAGGTGCAATGTCATCAATATGTAAAGTATAATTTTTTTCAAATTTTGCATCGGTGTCAGTTTTTAGATTTTCTCTCCAATAATCAACTAGGAATTCATAGTTTTGTGGAGTGTATTGTCTACCTCTAAGATATTCAAAGGTTTTTTCATCAGGAGCAATCAAGCCTGCACGGGCCCCGGCTTCTATCGACATATTGCAAATGGTCATTCGTTGTTCCATAGAAAGATCAGATATGCCTTGACCACGATACTCAATTACTGTCCCATTCCCACCAGAAGTTCCGATGTTTTTGATAATAGATAATATGATATCTTTAGCAGTTACAGCGTGAGGGTTTTTTCGTTTTCCTTCTACTTTTATTTCAAAGGGTTTTGGTTTTTCTAACCAAAGAGTTTGAGATGCCAAGACATGCTCTACTTCACTAGTCCCAATCCCAAATGCTAATGCACCAAAAGCCCCATGAGTAGATGTATGACTATCCCCACAGACAATAGTTGTTCCAGGTAGAGTAATTCCTAATTGAGGCCCTATGACATGAACAATTCCTTGATTAGGACTATTGATATCAAATAGTTTAATTCCAAAATCTTTACAATTTTTTTCTAAAGTTTGTATTTGGACAGAAGATGTTTGATCTAAAATTGGAAGACCCCTATCACTCGTAGGAACATTATGGTCCATTGTTGCAATCGTGAGATCAGGTCTTCGTACTTTTCTATTATTCATTCGAAGTCCATCAAAAGCTTGAGGAGATGTAACTTCATGAACAAGATGTCTATCAATATAGATTAATGATGGACTGTCTTCTTTTTCGACTACAACATGTGCATCCCAAATTTTTTCAAAAAGTGTTTTTCCCATTTTAATCCTAATCTGGTTTGTATTTGAATAAACCACCAGCTTCTATTATTTTTCCAATAATGTCAGAGAATGGTTTCATTTTGTATGTTTTGTTTTTTGTGAGGTTATTGATTTGATTTGATTTCAAATCAATGTCAATCTGATCACCTTCAGCGATGTCAGAATATGCATCCTGATCAATTTCTATAGGAAGTAAAAATGCACCATCAACAGCATTTCGATAAAATATTCTTGCAAAGGATAAAGCAAGTACTGCCTTTATTCCAGAATGAGCTAGTGCAATTGGGGCATGTTCACGTGATGATCCGCACCCAAAATTCCTTCCAGATAAAATAAAATCACCTTCTTTTACTTTGGAATGAAAATCAGGATCAAGTCCTTCCATAGCATGTTTTGCAAGCTCAGCATAATCATGTACTTTGAGATATTGCCCTGGAATTATTACATCAGTGTCTATATTGTCTCTTGCATATTTTATGACGTTACCTTTCATTTCAAATCCCTCGGATCAGTAATCTTTCCAGTTACAGCAGATGCTGCAGCCACAAGAGGGGATGAAAGATATGTTTGAGAATCAACATGTCCCATTCGTCCTGGGAAATTTCTGTTTGTAGTGCTGATACAAATTTCATCTTTTCCCAAAACTCCCATATGTGCGCCGCAACAAGCTCCACATGTGGGCGGTCCTACTGTAACACCTGCATCTAAGAATATTTTGAGCAATCCATTTTCCATCGCACGTTTGTAAATAGAGATTGAAGCAGGTAAGATCTCAGTTCTAATCTTTACTGTTCTCCCTTTGAGAATTTTAGCAGCAGCTTCCAAATCTTCATACTTTGCACCAGTGCAAGAGCCAATGTATGATTTATCCAATTCAACCGATGGTGCTTCTCTTACGATTGCGATGTTTTCTGGAGAAAATGGTTTTGCGACAAGTGGTTCCATTTCAGAACCTTCGTATTCGTATATCTTTTCATATTCAGCATCAGCATCACCATGAACTAGTGTAATGTTCTTAGCACCGCGGCTTGTAAGATAATCAACTACTTTTTGATCTGGTTCAACAATTCCATTTTTAGCTCCAGCCTCTGTTGTCATGTTACACATTGTCAATCTGCTTTCTACGGACATTTCACTAATTCCACTTCCACCAAACTGCATTGTTTTGTATGCACCACCTTCAGTGGAAATATCACCAATAATTTTTAAAATAAAATCTTTGGCCATTACATGATCTGGAAGTTTTCCATTTAGCTTAAAGTATAATGTTTGAGGAACCTTAAACCAAATCTTTCCATTTAGCAATACGTATGCTACATCAGTATGTCCCAATCCACATGCAAAAGAACCAAGTGCACCGGTAGTATTCGTATGAGAATCGCCTCCAACATACACCTCACCAGGTAATACTAGTGCCTCTTCATGAGAAAGTGTATGACAAATTCCGTATTGACCCATGCCATACTTGAAGTGTTTTTCAATTCCATAGTTTTTCGTAAAATCAGATAGCTTGATCACATTTTCGGCAGACATTTTATCGGCTGAAGGAACAAAGTGATCTTCAGCAACCCAAACTTTTGTAGGATCCCATAATTTGTCAACATTAATTCCTTGTTTTTTTAATTTATCAAATACTTTGATCACGCCAGGTCCAGATACATCATGGACCATTACTTTATCCACATTTGCAAATATTACATCATCTGGAGCAACCCGTTGTCTTCCGGAAGCGCGAGCAAGTATCTTCTCAGTAATATTCATAATCGAAAAAGCCCTTCATACAGATTAAAAGCTTTTCAGACGTCCATACTAACTATCTAAAGGATATTGGTGTAAAATCACATTCCAACTCTAAAACCACCAATATTGAAATTATTTCCCTGAGTTTCTTTAGTGTGCCTTACTCCAAGTAAATCAATTAATTCTTTAAGATTCTTTGTTTGAAAATAGACTGTTGCAGGACCAGATATTTTTGTAACTAGCCCTTCTCCACCAAGAATAGTATTTTTGAGTCCTCCAAACTTTGTAACTTGGTAATCAGAATCAATACTTAATGCAACAAGATGATAATTATCAAGAACAAACGTCTCACCGGATAAAATATTTTTTTGGATAATTCCTCCATATGCATTGCAAAATATTTTTCCCTCTCCAGTTGCTTTTAGCATGAATAATTCACTTCCAAATATTCCCTTAGTAAATCCCTGCCATTTTGTATCAATGTCTACGTCAGGAGTTGATGCAATGTAAGAGCCTGATTGAACGATAAATCCAGAATTATTGTTAATTGAAATTTCAACAATATCTCCAACTGGAGGACCAGTCAATCCTAAAACACATCCATCGTGTTTTGCAGTATACTTGTTTACAAAAAATGACTCATTTCCTAAAAATGAAACTTTGACTGCTTTTAGAAGTCCAGAACGCATTTTTGTGTCTATTTGGATTTCACCTTGCATAAACACCAAAGCACCTGCTTCTGCAGTTATTGATTCATCTTTGTTGAGATTTACTTCTAATATGCTCATTGGGTTTTTGATGATTTGAAATTCCATAAAATATCGTTAGTAATCTAGATAAAAAACTATTCTAGAAGACTAATTCAAAGTAAAATTTTAGAGCATCATTACACAACAGTAAAAAAGAAAAGAAATCTTACATCACAACATGTCTCTGACAGTATTACCATTAGTTTCAGAAAGAAAAGAGGAGAAATTTGATGTCTTTGACATATTACTTGAAACATTAGAGAAAAATGATGAAAAACTACAAGAGGGAGATGTCATAGTAATATCTACTAAATTCATCTCTAATTCTCAAGGGAGACTAGTTGATCTTAATAGCGTTAGAGCATCAAAAGATGGAACTGAAGTATCCAAGAAATTTCAAATGAGAGAAGAAATTGCAGAGATAATTTTAAGAGAATCAGATAAAATTTTCGGTGGAATTTCGGGATTTGTTATTACGTCATCAGATAACATAATGGCCCCTAATGCAGGAATTGATAAATCAAATGCAAAAAAAGGAAAAATAATTCTATATCCAAATAATCCGTATGACATAGCTGAGCAAATCCGAAGAAAGATTTTTTTAAAATTTTTAATTCATGTTGGAATTATTCTAGTAGATAGCAGATTAATGCCATCACGTATTGGGACATCTGGTGTAGCAATTGCATGTGCAGGTATTGAACCAGTATTAGATATGAGAGCAGAAAAAGACTTGGATGGAAATCCATTGAAGGTAACGTTTCAAGCAGTTGCAGATAATCTTGCAACAATTGCAAATCACAAGATGGGTG
>CAZQXU010000032.1:0-11226 GCA_964597385.1 uncultured Nitrosopumilaceae archaeon
AATACGGATGCTGATGATGAGCGGAAAAGCCGTCTGATGTATGATGAGGATTATGAGTAATGAAGCATCCCAATTTCTTTTTCAAAGATTTGTTAATTTTTTTATATTGACATGAAACTTGCATCTCTTTTTTCAGGTGGAAAAGATAGTCTTTATTCTATATTCTTGGCAAAGAAACAAGGTTATGAAGTAAATTGTCTATTAACAGTATTTCCTAAATCTGCTGAAAGTCATCTATTGCATCATCCTAACTCACAATGGACCCAATTACAATCTAGATCCATGCAAATTCCTCAAATAATAATTGAATCAAACTCAGATAAGACTGACAATGAAATAACTTTGCTAGAAAAAATTTTGATACAATCTATTGATCAATATGGTGTTGAAGGAATAGTACATGGTGGTATACAAAGCAAATTTCAAAAAGAAAAATTTGAAAATTTATGTGATAAATTAAATCTTAAATCTGTTACTCCTCTGTGGAATCGCAATCCATTTGAATACATGAATGAACTAATCTCTTCAAATTTTAAATTCATTATTTCTAGTGTCTCATCTGGAGGATTAGATGACTCATGGCTTGGAAAGATAATTAATAAAAATGATATATCAATTTTATATGATCTCTCTAAAAAATTTGGATTTAATTTAAATTTTGAAGGTGGTGAAGCAGAAACGTTTGTTGTTGACTGTCCTCTTTTTTCACATTCAATTGATGTTGTTAAGTCTGAAAAAATTTGGGATGGATATAGAGGAAGGTTTGAAATAGTGGAAGCGAGGCTAAATTATAATGCTTGATGGTCTTAAGAATAACCTTCGTGATGCAATTAAGAAAATTGTAAAATCCTCTGGCATTGATGAAGAACTTATCAAAGAACTATCCAAAAATGTTCAGAGAGCATTACTACAATCCGATGTCAATGTTCGATTGGTTCTTGAAATTACAAAACAAATTGAAGCGCGATCATTAAATGAAACGCCTCCTCCAGGACTCTCAAGAAAAGATCATATTGTAAAAATTCTATATGATGAACTTGCAAAGCTACTGGGAAAAGAATCTGATTTTGATTTTAAATCTGGTAAACAAAACAAGTTAATCATGCTTGGAATTCAAGGCAGCGGAAAAACAACTGTAACTGCTAAACTTGCTAAATTCTTAACCAAACAGGGGTATTCTGTAGGTGTAATCGGTGCTGATACGTACCGACCTGGAGCCTTAGTGCAATTAAAAACCATGTGTGAAAAATCAAATGTCGAGGTATATGGTGAACCAAACAATAAAAATTCTCCAGATATTGTGAAAAATGGTTTAAAGTATTTTGAATCACTGCCTTTGGATGTGATATTAATTGATACTGCGGGACGACACAAAGAAGAAAAAGATCTTTTGTCTGAAATGGAACAAATTAACAAGGTAGCGGAACCTGACCTTGCAATACTTGTAATTGATGGAACAATTGGTCAACAATGCTTCAATCAAGCAGAAGCATTTCATAAAACAATTCCAGTAGGTGGAATTATTATTACAAAATTAGATAGCTCTGCAAAAGGTGGTGGTGCAATAGCTGCCTCTGCAGCTACAGGTGCTCAAATCATGTATATCGGAACTGGCGAAAGAATCGATGATTTAGAAAAGTTTTCACCGACAAGATTTGTTGGCAGATTGCTTGGAATGGGTGATATTCAAGCAGTTTTGGATTTGGCAAAACGATTAGAAAATGAAGGTGACGATGTTAGACTAAAAAGAATTTCAAGTGGAAAAATGAACATGGATGATTTTTTCTATCAATTAGAAGAAGTAACTAAAGTAGGATCATTGAAAGGATTTCTTGATAACATGCCTGGACTTTCAGGTATGGTTAAAGATGATCAATTAGATCAAATGGAAGGACGAGTTTCTAAATGGAGATTTATTATTCAAAGTATGACCAAGGAAGAAAAAGCAGATCCTGATTTAATGAATTCATCTCGAATTAAAAGAATTTCAAGAGGATCTGGTTGGCCAGAACACGAAGTTAAGGAACTACTAAAAAATTATAAGAATTCAAAAAGCATGATGAAGGCATCCAAAGGAAGACAGATGCAGGGTACTCTTCGTCGTATGGGATTCGGCTAGACTTTTTATTTCATAAATACTGAAAATTAAAATGACTACTCTTAAAGAAATTATTCCAATCTCAAATGAATTAATGAAAAATTATGGTTTATGTGATAGTTGTCTAGGTAGACTTTTTTCTAAACAGCTAAATTTATCTTCCAATAGATTACTTGGAAAAAAATTAAAGACATATACAAAGCAATCAACAAAAAAATGTTTTATTTGTAAAGATTTACTGGATAATCTTTCTACGTATTTGAAATTAATGCTAGATGCTTCTTCAAAATATAATTATTCTTCTATAGTTATTGGAGCATTAATCAAACCATCAATAATAGATAGAGATGATTACATAAAATCAAAATACAAACTACGTGGAATTGATAGTGTTAAAACTGATATTACAAAAGAACTTGGAAAACAATTTGTAAAAAAAACTAAGAAAATTATTGATTTTTTAAATCCAGATCTTACATTTACAATTAATTTTAAAGATGAATCATGTCAGATACGCTCAAAATCAATTGTATTATACGGACGATATACAAAGTCTAAACGGGGATTACCCCAAAAACAAAAGTCTTGTACTAACTGTTCTGGAAAAGGTTGTAAGAGTTGTAATCTTCATGGCATTTCTGAGTATGATAGCATTGAGGGTAAAATCTCAGAATTTCTTTTTACTGCATTTGGTGGTACTACTACAAAATTTACTTGGGTTGGAGGTGAAGATCAATCAAGTCTAGTTTTAGGTTCAGGTCGCCCATTTTTTGTCAAACTTCAAAATCCATTTAAAAGAAATATCTCACTACCAAAAAAAATAATTTCTGATCCAGTTATCATTCATAATTTAAAAATTATATCTGACCCTCCAAAAACTCCTATCAAATTCAACTCATTAATAGAATTAAAAATATCCACAGAGCATGAAATTATATCATTGAATTTGAAGAAATTAAAGAACATACTGTCAAATCCTGTTGTAGTTTATGAAAAATCTGGAAAACGTTCTGAAAAGGCTGTTTCTATTTTAAAATATAAAAAAATATCAAAACATCTCTTTAATCTAATTATTAAAGCTGAAGGCGGATTACCTGTCAAACGATTTGTTGATGGTGATGATGTGACCCCCGGAATCACTCAAATGATGAGTGATAGATGCACTTGTGTGGAATTTGATTTTCTTGAAATTAGCCTAAATGATAACAATTAACTAATCCCTATTTTTTCACATTATTCATGCCCATGAGAAAAAAAGGTAAACATGTAAGACGTGCCGATCAACGAGCTGATAGACGTAGAAAAAAGACTGCAAAATCTGGAAAGCCAAAATCTAGATAGAATCAACCTTTTTACATTCTAATTCCTCGAGGTGATACATTGGATCCGTTAGTACGACTAAAAGAAGCCCGTCTTAAAGGACTAATTCCAGACGATGTTTATGATCTTATTGTAAAACGGTTTCCTATAACCGTTGAAGGAATTAATAGAATTGAAAAAGCATCAGGAATTCGTTATCCTACCGCTTACGTCGAACCCTCAATTGTTATTTCATCTCCAAATCCTAATTCCTATGAGTTTGGGATATTATTTGCTAGAACCATACCTGTATTTTTTGATGAAAAATTTCATGTAGTGATTCAAATCTCTGCACCTTTGGTTGCATATGGTCTAAAGGGTACGATTCATGCTATTTTAGCACATGAGTTTTTACATTTTCTTGAATTAACGAGAAAAATTTCTAAAATGGATTTACTTTCAGATGAAATTACTGGAAATCTTTTTGAAAGTGTCTATGCTGATGAGGGAAGATTGTTTGAACCTAAGGCTGTCTTTAAAGATAGAACTTTGTTAGATCATATTACTAAACGATTTCCAGCTGGTTTTAGGGATTACAAATTAGAAGACAAGGTGATGAAATTTTGGATAGAGAAAAATCTTCCAAAAATCAATATTTCTCTTGATGCTAACACTGTTAAATTATCTGCTGAATCCCTAGCAAAAATAAAACTAGATCCTTTATTTCTAGATAAGATAGCACAACTTGAACAAAAAAGTGCTAAAATTAGAACAAAAAAACTTTATTGATATTTTTTATTCCTGTATTTTTTGATTTTAGAATATAATTGTTGTATTTAGAATTAATTTTGTAATTCTGCAATAATTGATTTAGTTTTAGAAATTATATTCATATAATCAATGTTAGGATCAGTGCTTAGCAAAAAGAGATTTTTACCAAACTGAATGCTAATCAAAATGACATTTTCATATTCTGTAACTGATAATTTTTCTTTGCCAAATTTATAAGATAAATTTTGAAGACGTGTCCATCTTTCAAAAGTATAATGAACTGACATTTTGACTTCTTGTTCATTTAGTAATGTTACATCATCTCGATTTTTTTCAATTATTAAATCTCCTTTTGAATCTAAGATTCCTGTGAATCTAACATGTGGATCTACTTCTAATATTTTATTACATAATTTTTCAAAATCCATTTTTTATCAGTCCTTTTAACTCCAAACTGTCTTCTTATTATATTTTTTTTAGAATATTTAGATATGATAAATTTTGTGCAAAATTAAATTAATTTTTAATTTTAAATTTGATTTATGTTTTATTGATTAAATTCCGTTAATCCACATTTTCCACATGTGTTTCTATCTTTATGTTTGGACATAAAAACTCCTTTTCCGCATCTGGAACAATTTTTTCTACCTCTTGTTATTTTGTCTTTGTCTACTTTGAAATATTTATAGACATTTGGACTAGAACCTTTTTTCCCCGCAGATGCTTTCTTTGCTGCCATTATTCAGTTTTCTCCGCGGTTGCTTCAGCATTTGCATTATCTGCTTCTGCTTGTTTGGCTTTTGTTTTTTCAATTCTTTTGAAGATTATTGGGTTGACGTGTTTTTTTGCCAATCCTTCATCATCATAAATGAAGAAAGTTCCTGTAACGAGTGCCTTTCCAACATGAGTTTGTAATCTCATAGGAATTACAATTTTTCCAGAAAGTTTGAATTCTTTTGTAATCATATCTACTGCCTCAAGTTTTTTGAGTTTGCCCCCTAATCCTGTAAAATTACAGATCAGTTCTCTTCTTGATAAGAAGGCGTTATTTACGTCAGTTACGGTCTGAATAATAGACATGTATCCAAAATCCTTAAGATATTTCATATAAACCTTGATTGATAATAGAGAACAAATTTAAGAAAATTCAGTCTAATTCCCACATGGAACGATATATGATTCATTTAAAAAATAATGGTTACAGTCCTAAAGATTCCTCATTTCTTGTAAATCATGCAAGAAAAATATGTTCATCAGTTCCAGCTTCAGTTAGAGTTGCTAGAGTTGCACGTAAGTTTTTGGAATTTGATGTTTCTGTAAATCCTGACGATTTGGATCTTGTAATTGAAAAATTATCTCCAATTGGTCCATTAGATAATGCACGACATATTTTTGAAGAAAAGATTGGGAAGGAAGACGGAACTCGTGATGGTGTATTTTATTTTAACAATGAACGATTTTGGGAAAGTCATGAATCTTTAGAAGGCGTATGGAAACAATGCTATGGCCGAGAAAAAGAACTTGTTCAGGGAATTATTCTTCTTGCAGTTGCATTTGCCCATGCTCAAAAAAATGAATCTCGTATAGGTATCGGAATGTTACAACGAGCATTAGAAAAATTAGGTGACTCTCCTGGAACTTATGGTGGAATTGATGTTGATAGAATTAGAAATAAAATTAAAGAAATGCAAAAAACTGAAGAATTAACTATATTTGAGATTTGATTAAATTAAGAGCAGTAGTTACAACATCTGCTCCTTGAATTAAACCGATACTGCCTTTTTTAGCTTGATTTTCAGTTACTCTAGTCGTTCCATCATTTTTGATAAAATTACCAGATACTAAAATTGGGACAGGATCATCACTGTGCCCTTTATTGATACATGGTGTAGAATGATCTGCTGAAATAACTATTGCAACTTTATCAAAATCAATATTTTCAAGAAGTGTTTTGAAAAATCTACGGTCAATCTCTTCAATGTTCTTCATTTTTCCAACTGCATCTCCATCATGACCAAATTCATCTGGTCCTTTTAGATGAACATAAATTGCATTCTGAGTCTCCATTGCTTTTGCAGCTACTCTTGCTTTTTCCTCATAATCTGTTAATCCCCCTGCTTCAAAGGCTTTCATCTTTAACACTTCTGAAATTCCAAGTTCTACTGGCATATCTACAATACATGAAAAATTCATTGAATACATTTCATTAATTGGCTTTACATCTGGATATTTGTTTCCTGCATCTCTTAGTAAAATACAACTCAAACTTTTCTTTTTTTCATTAATTCTTTTTTTATTAATCTGACTTTCTTTCATAATTTGTAGAGATTGTGTCGTGAATTCATTAACTAATTTAGCAGTTTTTTTAGCACTTTCTGTTTCATCTAATGGTAAACATTTTTCTATTCGTAAAAAATCTCCCACTGCTTTTGCTATTCCCATACCTTCTACTCTAGCATATGCAGGATCTGTGTTAGTAATTTGAGATGATAATTTTTCATTCTCAGATCTAATTCTTACTGTCACTCTGTGACCTATGGTTGGTGATACAACTACAGACGTATTAGGGAATGAAAATTTAATTTTATTTTCAATTTCTTTTGCAATTCCATCAGCATCATTTTTTTCAATATGCCTTCCTGCACGTCTGTCGACAATAATTCCTTCATCATTTAATGTTGCATAGTTTCCTCTCAGTGCTAAATCTCCATCTTTGAAGTCAATTCCTACTCCTATTGCTTCTATTACTCCTCTTCCTGCGTAATCAACATGATGAAATCTATATCCTAACATGTTGAAAACTGCAATGTCTGATTCTGGAGCAATTCCTTTTCCTACAGAAATGACTTCTCCTATCACTCCCTTTTGTGCTAATTTATCTAGAGTAGGAGTCTTTGCAGCTTCTAGTGGTGTTTTACCATCTAGATCTGGATGTGGAAGATCTCCTACCCCATCTAAAAGAACATAAATCATATGAATATCTGAATTGTTGATTCTATCCGTATTTCCAAATTTTTTGTTGCTCTCCTTTAAATCTTACATAAAAATATGCGATCACGAAATTTTTAGTTTTGATTTGTGGAATGTTGTTTCTGTTGATTGTTGAATATCAAAAATCTTAAAATGATACTTTTTCATCTTTTGTTTTTAATTTTTAATTTTTTGTATATTGGAAAACGTTTTAACATACTTAAACTTCAATTATGAATTATGGGGGATATGCGTAAAGATTATGTTTCTGAACGCTTTATGATCGTCTCTAAAAAAGATGATAAAGTTGTAGATCCAAAAAAATCTCCATACGCTCCTGGAAATGAATCAATGACAAACCCTTCTGTTCTTTCACTAGTTGCAAAAGATGGTATGTTACAACGTCTTCAGGATAACGAAGATGAATATGTTGAAGGTTGGTCAATTAGAGTATTTGAGAGTAAAAATCCAATAGTTTCTATTGACACTGAAAATTCATACAGTGATAGACCTCATTACAGTGAACCAGCTTACGGTTATCACTACATTGTGGTTGCATCCCCTAAAGAAAAAGATACTCTTGCTACTATTGATTCTGAGCAATGGTCAAACATTCTTGTAGTTGTTCAGGATAGATTACGATGGCTCTACACCCAAAAAGGTGTAACATACGTTTCAATTTATGCTGATCAGGGAGAATCTGCAGGCAGTAAAAATCCTCATCCACATTTGAATATTTTGACATTTTCAACAATTCCTCCTGTTATTGAAGAAGAGGCAGAAGCTTCATACAAAATCCTTAACGAAAAAGGAGTATGTCCAATGTGTCAAATTGTTAACGAAGAAATGGGTGGGCCCAGACAAGTTCTTCAAACTGAAGGATTTATTGCATTTTGTCCTTGGTCTCCATCTTATCCATACGAATTTTGCATTTCTCCAAAAAAACATACTACTAGTTTTTCTAAAATAACTCAAAAAGAAATTAATGATCTTTCTCTTATTTTACGAGCTACTCTTGGGGGTTTGTCAAAAACTGTTAAAGATGTTTCATACAATATGGTGTTTCATTTATCTCCTGAGAAGAAAAATAGTCGACAAATTCATTGGCATATTGAAGTTTATCCAATAACTAAACCCTGGTCTGGTCTTGAACGCGGTTATGGTATTTTTCTTAATGATATATCTCCAGAACAGGCAGCTGAGAAACTCGGTGCCTCCTGTAGAAAAGAATTAGCCAACTTGGTTGGTATTGTTTGAATAGTTTAATTATCAACTTGATTTTGTTATTGTAATGGCGCTAGAAAAATGGGTAGCAATTGCAAGTGTTGGATTATATGTGATGTTTGTTGGAGAAATTATTTCTGTATTTAATTTTATAATTAATATTCCTGCTAATTTTGAATTTGGAAATTCATTTGAACCAAGTCCAAAAATATTGCAATTCATCTCAATCGGTGTAGCTCCGGCATGTGTTTTATCTGGTCTTGCATTTTTACTATCAAGACGTTATGGTTCAAAACAAATTGGTTCTATGATTCTTAGTGGTGGGATTATTTTGTTAATTGGAATGGCATATTGTTATTCTCTTTTAGATAAGATTCCTGACTCTTACATGGTTGATGCTGTTATTATAACTCCGCCTTTGTTCATGGGAGTTTCTATACCTGTGATGATTGTTGGGCTAATTTTAATAAAAACAAACAAGAAACGTCCGAAAAAAGAATATTTCTAAACATGATCAAATCTTAGCGCATTTGCATTATGTTTGAAGCCTAATTTTTCATAAAATGGCTTGACGTCATCTGCACAATCTAAAATTGTTTTATAACATCCTTGCTCCTTTGCATATCTTAAGAGATAGGTTATCATTTTTTCTCCAATTCCTTTCTTTTGATATTCATTATTTACTACAACATCTTCGATATGTCCAACTTTGCCACCGTTGTGGATAAATTTCGTTTCAATCAATAATGTAGTTGCACCTACCACTTTTCCATCTAATAGTGCTACTATGGTTAATTGATCTTTGTTTGAATTTATTTTTTCAAATGTTTTTTCTATAATTTTTTTATCAGTGTTGCTGGTTTGTCGTAATGAGTCTAATGTCTGTAAAAATCCATTTGTTAGATCCTCTTTTTGTAATTTTCTAATTATTACATTGTTCATTTTTGTTATTTTAAATTTTTCCTAGTTTTTGAAGATATTCTTGATTTGCTTTTCTATATGTTGTTTTGTTTCCAATATCCAAAAATCCTTTTTTAGACACAACACTACTAACTAGTTTATTTTTTGCCATTGCTTTTCTAATTACATCATCCATTCCATAAGGGACATTTTTTGGAATTAGTTCCATTATTTCTGGTTCCATTACATAACATCCAGTATTTACATTTGCAGTGATTTCTGGTTTTTCATTCCATGCTACTACCTTTCCTGTTTTGGTGGTTTCAATTACTCCATATGGTAGATGTGTTTTGTATTCGTACAAATTCATTGTTACAAATGATTTTTTTTGTTTATGATGTTTTATCATGTTTCGTAAATTGAAATCAAATATGGAATCTCCATACATGCAAACAAAAGTATCATCAATGAATTCTTCAGCTGTTTTAAGTTGACCTGCAGTAGCTAATGGTTTGTTAGATACTGCATATTCAATATTTACTCCAAATCGTTTACCATCTTCAAAATAATCTTCAATGGTTTTTCTTAAGTAACTTACACATAGTACTATAGATTTTACGCCGTTTTTCTGTGTCCATTCTATTAAATGCTCTAAAATAGGTTTTTCACCCAAAGGAAGCATCGGTTTTGGTAGAAAAGTCGTATATGGCTGCAATCTTGTACCTAAACCCCCAGCAAGTATCACGGCTTTCATGAATTTATAATTGAGATATGACTATTTATGTTCAAGTATGAATTTCTCTTATAGTTTAAAATTAATTAAATAATTTTGAAACTTTTTCAATAATCAATGCTGGAGTTTTAGCAAAAATAATGATCATTGGTTCTTTACCAAAATCCCCCTTATGATAAATAACGTCTGGAGCTGTTTTTGATTTTTTTATTGCTGATTTTATTCCCCACTCTATGGATGATCCTTCTTTAGTTTTAATTTTATTTGGTTCTGTATTTCTATTATAGCTAGAAATGATTAATTTTGTTTTTTTTAATTTTGAAATACTTTCTTCATCATATTTTAAATTAATTGCTGAACGTATTTCTGGAAATTTTTTATTTATAGCAATCAATGCTGTAGCAACATGTTTTGAGCCCCCATACTCCAAATCTCCTGCCATCATTACATTATTTCCAGTTTTTACTATTCTCCCTGCAATTCCCACCACATCTTTAATTGATTTTGGATTTATTTTTGAAAAGACAAAATTTGTTTGGCATTCTGGAATATTTTTATAAATATTTTTAATATTGATGATTTTGTTAATCCCATCTAGTAATTCCATTTGAATATGGTCTCTTTTTTTTATTTGCGTAATTTCTATCCCATGTCCGATATTTTTGGCATTTTTTATTGAATTATACGTGAATTGTTTTGAAAACTTAGCTGATTCTTTTAATGATTTTCCATTGGCCAATGAAACTAGTAGTGCAGATGAATGATTGCATCCACTACCGTGATTAGTTTTTGGAATTATTTTACCAGAGATCGTGTATTTAGTTTCCTCTTCTAATATGAAATCTGAAATTCTCTTATTTTTTGTTTTTATTCCTGTAATTATGACGTTTTTTGTACCCATCTTTTGAATTTTTAGGGCAGCTTTTAGAAGTGATCTTTTTGAATTTATTTTAATTTGAGATAGGAATTCGGCCTCAAATTTATTTGGTGTAATGACCGTCGCTAATGGGATTAAATATTTTTTAAAATCCTTAATGGCCTTTTTTTCTATCAGTAAACCTCCAGTGGTTGATTTTATTACCGGATCTAATACAATTGGAATCTTTAATTTTTTTAATTCATGATATATTGTTTTTATTATATCTGAATTGTATACCATTCCAATTTTTATTCCATCTATTTTAAAATCTGAAATCAATAATTCAAGTTGATTTTTTAATATTTTTTTTGA
>CAZQXU010000033.1:0-10945 GCA_964597385.1 uncultured Nitrosopumilaceae archaeon
GTCTTCAGCTGGTGTAGAAGAAGATGAGATGTCTGCTGAGGCAGTTGTATTATCAGAAGATGTGTTATCAGAAGTTGTAGCCTCAGCAACATTGTCTTCAGCTGGTGTAGAAGAAGATGAGATGTCTGCTGAGGCAGTTGTATTATCATCAATATCGGCATATGCCATAGGCCAATAAGATGATGAAATTGAATACGGAGTAATTACAATTGATGATAAAATAAGTAATGCAAAAACAAAAGATAGTGGTTGACGAATTTTTCTAATTTTAAATTCAAAATCTTCATAATATAAAAATAAAAATACAACAAAAGGAACAAAAGAAATTAAAACATATTGAGATTCTGTTTCAGAAATTGATAAGTTAAAAAGATTTTCAAAGTTAAGAGAAAAAATATTTTCATGTTCAACAGTTGAAGGATTATTTAATATAGAAAATTTATCAAATGAATTATTTTGATCAAGTAATGCTAAAAATGATTCAAAATTAAATATATTAAACAGATTTTCTAAATTAAATAATTGTAGTTGTGTGTCAAGTGATTCTGAATTAAAGTCATCATCTAAAAATAATTCCAGTATTGGATTCTTTTTTCTATCCTTTAGTTTGTCAATTTGAGAAACTCGATCAATGTTTGTTTGTGGTTGAACTACAGATGGTTTCAAATAAATTTGATTTTCAACTATGGATGAATCAATATCCAAACTTTCAGAAAAAATTACAAATTTCGTTAAAGAATTCTGTTTGTCAATAACATTTGCAGATTCAATTGGTTTTTTATCAGCTGGTTTGTTTGATTCAAGACCAATGCTTTCATCCAAAGAAACTGAAATGATTTTAGATTGGATTGATGAAGATTCAGAATTCTGTGGAATTGTGATTTCAATATGATGATCAGCAAATCCAAATGGTATGCTTGAAGTGATCAAAAATGTAATTATGAAGAGAGATAAAATTGACTTCAATTAAAAAATCCCCCAACACAAAAAATTGCAAAAATATCTTGGTGTAGAAATTGATTTGCAAAAATTTGGTGTAGACTGTTGTCTAGGGGATTGAAAAAATCAATAGTACTATCTATAGAATAGTCTAATGTATCCACCTCATCTTCTTCTACACCAACCAAACTTACTTTGGGAAAAACAATAAAGAGGCTGGAAGTGTTCAGACAGAAATGATTCCAGTATGGAAATTGAGTTAATTTCTTGTTCCTTTTTGGATCATAGATTTTTATCTAATTTTTATCAAAAGTAAACACAAAATAATTCATATGAATTTTAGATTATAAATTTTTAAAGTAATTTCAATTAAATTTATTTTTTAAAAATTAATTTTTATCTAATCCAGATTTTGGGTTATCATATGTAAAAAAAATTATTATTTGTGATCATCTTTGTTGAATTAAAAATGTAACTAAGTATTTTTTATTATTTTACATTAATCAGGTGATTCCTTGAAAACAATTCCTTCAAAAGATTCAATGACAGTTGTTGGATCTTTCCATGAATCTTTTGGTAGTCCAGCTTTTTCACAAGTGTACTCAAGAAATTCTTTTTCATTCCAATTGTAATCAACAGGAACTTGTGGTAAAAGTAATCCAGAATAATATCCATTCTTGACAATTAAACCATCTCTTCCAACTTTAATCTTTGATAAATATTCATTAGGATCATTTACAATAATTTTTTTTGGCGGAGTAAGTACAGTTACTTCAAACATTATTGAATTAAGATCTTTATCTTCAATAGGAGAAAATCTTGGATCTTTTGTTGCAGCAGAAATCGATGCATCAAACAATGCATCATACAACAATTTATTTGGTAATGGATAACCTATGCAACCACGCAATCCTTGTTTATCATTTAAAGTTACAAATACACCAGATTTAAAAGAAAAATTATTTTTAAATTCATTTTCTAGTTTTAATTTTCTACCATTTTTAACATACTCAGTAACAATTTTTCTTGCAGTACTAACAAGAAGTATACCATCTTCATTTGATAGATTATTGTAGTCTTTCATTTATCTGTCCTACAAATACTTGTAAATTTTTAATGTGTGTACCTTCCCAATAGATCTTATCACAATTTTTGCATCTCCAATAGTTTTCATTTAAATTAAAAACTCCTAGAGGTATTTTTTCTTTGTAATTATTTTTATCAATAGATTCTGTTTGTGTATTACATTTTGGACATCGTGCTATATTTCCATTTATTTCAAAGTTTTTTAGACATATTTTATTAGTTAATTCAAGAAATTGTTCAATCAATTTTTGTTTAGTGATATGAATTGTGGGTATGCCAATTTTTTTTGCTCGTATAATTAATTCATAATCTTTTGAAATGATTATTCTTTTGTCTTTAATTGATATATCAATTAATTTTGTATCGTTAATATCTGAAAAATATTTAGAGTCATAGCCCAATAATCTTAATTTTCTAGCAATGTTACCTAACATTGCATCTACAAAGAACATAGGAGTGTTTTCGGGGTTATGCAGCATCTCCTATTCCTACTTCTGTGATCTGACTTGCTCCTGCTGGAAGTACACGAACAAAATCATCAATGTTTATTTTCTTTGTAATTTCCTCTTCTAATTTTAAAAACTCTAATCGAATTTTTTTTGCTGCATCTACCATTTCTAATCCATGTGGTTCAATTATTACATAACATATAGAATTTTTTTTAATTGTATCAGGCGGCCCGCTAGTTAGAACATAATCATCTCCTTGTGGAATTATTCCAACAGCTAATTTGAGAGTAGATATCTTTACAAAATTTCTTTGTCCTTCTATTGTAAAAGATCCTTTTGGTAAAAATTGTCCACTAGGTGCTGATTTTTTTACTTGTTCTGGATTTACCCAAAATGCACTAACACCATACATACCTTCTCTCCATGCTCTACTAAAACAAACAGTTGCATGTGCAACTTCGTTTAAGCTTGCTGTAGGTGGATTATCAGCATTCTTTAGAATGAAAAATGGTGAACCAAAAATATCACCATGAAATATTTTATCATTTTTTTCTAAATGTTTTCTCACTACAGCAGAGTTTGAAGGTGCATCTCTCCCACCTATGGCAAGAATTCCATCAGATGTAAAGAACCATCTGTATCTTTCGTACCAATTTTTTTTCCTAATCTCTGTAACTGATACTGAATCTTTTTCAGTTTCAGCTTTGTTTTGTAACTTTGATAATTTCTTTTGTGTGTTGATTTTAATCTGTTCGATTGACTTTATTGCAGCAGATTTACGTTTTGCTTCATTGAATAATACAGATGCAATAGATTGCAATGATGACTGTGTGTTTATTTTGATTTTTTCATCATCAATTAAAATAATAGACATACCTTTTTCTTTAATTAATTTGGAATTGTGAGATGATAAAATTTCCTGAGCTCGTATATCTTCGATTGATGTGATACCCTTTGAAATCATTTCAAAAAGTGAATTAGCAGTATTAGTTATATGACTTGATTTTTCTTTTACTGTATCAATTGCTTTTTCTTGTTCTGAAAGCTGAGTTTCAAGATCTTTTATTTTTTTATCTGAACCACCAGTTTGAATTGATTTACCAATTTCTACAATATTTTCTGTAAATACTGTATCTAGACCCTCAATAAAGCTATTAACAACAGTACAATTGTTATCAAAATTTCCTAATCTAACAGGAATGATTTCAGTTTTTTCATCTCTAATAATTATAGGTTCATGTTTGCCAGTAACAACATTAGTAACAATATTTTTTGTTGTATCATACAGTTTTTTTATTTCATCAGATGTTAAATTAGTTCCAATACATTTTGAATCAACATTAGAGATTTGAAATATTCCTTCTACGTATTTTTTTGGTAATCCCAATGTACGTCCAAGCCATTTTGCTGCAGCTAAATCAGACGTCTTTAATTCTTCAAAGTCAGTCTCTGTTACTTTAATTACATCTAAACCATTTAGAGGTGGTGGGGTATACACTAAACCAACACCAAGTTTTCTGTGTCTTACATCAATTGAATGCTGTAATGCAAGTATTTTCATTTCATTATTACATAGTAAGATATTTCCTTCTCCAAAAAATTCTGCTACAATTACAAATTCCTTGTCAAATCCTGCAAATGTAAAATAGGCAATTCGTTCTGAGGCTATCTGTTCTATTTTTTTTATCTTTAATCGTAAAAGATCACTTCGTAATCGTTTTAGTAATCTATTTGGTTCCATTTGATCAATTTTAACAGATGTTAACCAAACACCAGATGTAGATAACATCATGAAAAGATCTGATTTTTCAGTATGATGAAGTTTGAATAGTATACTGTCTTTTGTAACACCATAAATGTTACTGACATAGTAGTCCTGTGTTGCCTCTGAAATTTGATTTACTAAATACCGAAGTTCTATTCCTGCAAGAGTCACAATAATCTATTTCGTATCCGAAATTATACTCTTACTCTCTTTTATGCTCATTTTATGACCAAAGATTTTAAACAAGGCTTAATGAAGTCAACCTAGAAATTTACTTGGCAAAATTTAAAAAAAAGAAATCAGCACCGACTCCTGATCCTAAAGACTCTAAAAAAGAGTCAATTAAAGAGGAAAATAACAAGATTCCAGAGACTGAATCAAATGATGCTCCAGCATCAGAGCCTATCGTAAATCATGAAGAAAAAAGCGAAAAAGACAAGAAATTAAACAGATTGTTTTGGTTAAGAGTAGCTTGTGCAGTAATTGCAGGCACTATTGCAACTTTTATCTTTGAAGATATTCAAGGGGAAGAGAGAAGATGGGCATCAATTGCATTTATGATAATCGTATTTATTGTAACCATATTCATTGCAAAGTCAATGAACATGCAATTACCATCATCAGATAGGAAAAAAATTGTAACACAAGGAATAGGCAGTTATATTTTCCTGTACCTGTTTGTTTGGATTCTTACTTATACTATTGTACACGCTGGTAGTGTTACTACAGGTATCATTCCAATATCATAACAAGTTTTGGGATTGGTTTATGTGGAATTATAAAACTCCTGGAATTCCCGATGAACATTTTGAGCGTTCAGAGAATGTACCCATTACAAAAGAAGAAGTAAGAGTTGTACAAATAAGCAAAGCCAGACTTTGTCCGGGATATACAGTATATGATATTGGATGTGGTAGTGGTTCGATATCAATTGAAGCAGCTATTCAAGTTGAATCTGGAAAAGTAATTGCAATAGATTATGATCCTAATGCAATTGAATTAACAAAACGGAATGTAGAGAAGTTTGGATTAACAAATATTTCTGTAATTCTTGGAAATGCAAAGGAAAAGATATCTGAGTTAGAGCAGGCGGATGCGATATTCATAGGAGGAACTGGTGGAGATACTGAAGACATAGTAAAGATGTGCCAAGACAAACTAAAATCAGGCGGGAGAATAGTTATTGGAGTAATATTAATAGAAACATTGTATTCAGTCTTGCAAATTATTGAGAAATTAAAATTTAATTCGATAGATTTGACTCAAATAACTATTTCTAAGAGTAGAAAGACCTCAACAGGAACTATGATGCTTGCTAGAAATCCAGTTACAGTAATTTCAGCAACTAAAATTTAATCTAGATTTTTAATTGGGGATAAACTAGAATTTTCATGACCGAACTAATTGGAATAGGAGTAGGTCCTGGAGATCCTGAACTACTTACAGTAAAGGCTGCCAAAGCAATTCAAAATGCAGACACAATAATGTGTCCTGCCTCAGGAGAAGATAGACCAAGCATAGCATTATCCATAGTATCATCATTAATTGATAAATCAAAAAATCAAGAGATAGTAAAATTGATCTTTCCAATGACCAAAGACAAAGAAGTACTTGAGGCGACTTGGAAAAAAAATGCAAAGATCATGGCAGAAAAAGTATTAACAGGAAAAAATGTTGTTTATCTTACAATTGGAGATCCATATCTATACAGCACTTGGATTTACATGCATAAAGACATTGAATTGAATCATCCAGAAATAAAAATTAGTGTCATCCCAGGAATTGTTTCTATGTTTACGTTTGCAGCGAAAGTTGGAATAAGTATTGCAGAAGGTTCAGAAAAAGTTGCAATTATCCCTTCATGTTATGATTTAAGCACAGTAAAAGAAATTGCAAAAAATTCCGAAACAATGGTTTTTTTAAAAGATGGCAGATATTTTGATAAAGTGATTGACTTGTTAAAAGAATCTGGTTTTCCTGACAATTCTATTTTTGCAATTGGGCAAGATCTTGGAACAGAAAATGAAATTATTAGAAAATTAACACTGGGTGAAGTAAATGATGGAACATTAACTACAAAGTATTTTTCAATTCTGGTGGTAAAACGTGTCTAGAGTATATTTTGTTGGATGTGGTCCAGGAGATCCAGAATTAATAACTGTTAAAGCCAAAAAATTAATTCAAAAAGCAGACATTGTAGTTTATTCTGGCTCACTAATTCCTCCTCCAATTCTAAAATTATGTAAAAAAGGTAAACTTCATGATGCATCTGGATTAGTAAGAGAAGAAATTTTTGATTTGCTTTATAATAATTCAAAGAACAACAAGCTAGTCGTTAGACTGCATGATGGTGATCCATCAATTTATGGAGCAATCAAAGAGCAAATAGATAATTTAGAACAAAAAGGAATTGAATCCATAGTTATTCCAGGCATTACTGCATTTTTAGCCTCAGCCGCTGCACTTGGAACACAGTTAACGCTACCAGGAGTAACTCAAACAATAATTGTTACAAGAGCAGAATCAAGAACAAAAGTTCCTAAACGAGAAAAAATTTCAGAGCTTGCTAAACACAAAGCAACTTTAATTTTTTATCTTAGTGTTCATTTACTTTCAAATATTGTAAAAGAATCAATTGCAGGTGGATATAAAAAATCAACACCTGTTGCTGTAGTTTATAGAGCAAGTTGGGAAGATCAAAAAATAATCAAAGGAACACTTGAAGATATTGTAAAAAAAGTAAGAGATGAAAAAATAACAAGAACTGCAATTGTAATTATTAGCGATGTAATTGATCCTAAAACATATGAATATTCAAAATTATATGATAAGAAATTTAGTCATGGTTATAGAAAGGCTAAAGTCAAGTAGATAAAAAATTTACTTGATTTTTTATTCCAAGTTTAGATAGATGTTTTTGAAATAATTTTACGTTACCAGATGTAAAAATCTTGATTGTGTTTTTCTTTGATTTATTATTTTTAATATTTAAAAGTACATTGTGTGCCACAATATTGGAAGGATCAACAAATTGTATTTCTGGAAATTCCTTATCTAATAATGGTTTTAAAAAAGACAAGTGTGTACTTGATAAAGTAGCTACGTCTATTTTGTTTTTTAAAACATTGTTAAGAATTTTTTTGATGATTTTTTTACTAAATGATTTATTTGTGATAAATTTGTTTGATTCTACAAGATTGACAAGCAAAGAAGCGTTTATCTTGTGAATTTTTTTTTCCTTAGAAAAATTAAATTTTTTTATATAAACTGATAAGCTTTTACTTGCAATAGCGGTTTTTGTTCCAAGTAACACAATATTTTTTGTCTTAGAAAGATTCATAGCTTCTCTAAGAGGAGGATATACTTTGATTATTTTTTTATTCTGAATTTTTACCATTAAACTTGGTGTATTTGATGCCATGATAATTAGATCTGGTGAAAAATTTTCTTCTAATGTCTTAATAGTTTTTTTAATAATTATTTCTAATTCTTTTTTTGATTTTTTCCCATATGGAAAATTTTTCTGGTCAGCAAAGTAGATAATTTCTGATTTGCAGATCTTTTGTATTGCTTTAATTATTGATAAAGAGCCTAATCCAGAATCAAAAACTGCTATTCTGACCATGTTTTGTAAAGTTTGTAGCTAGAATTAGTTTGTTAGCTAAATTTACTCTAATGTTTATCTAAATTTACTCTGTCCATTAAGAGCTAATTTCTAAATCACCTGTCATGCCAAACTTCGATAAGACTTGGGCTCGACAAGAGACACCAGGTGTAACCGACAAACTCCGTGAGACTATAAAACCTCAAGGTGCATTAAAACCACGAATTCAAACGGCAGTAAACAAACTACAAGTCCAGATATCAAAAATGGACTCTATGCTTGGAAAACTACGTGAAAGAGACGCGCAACTCTTCCAAAGAGTCGTGACTGCAATGCAACAACATGATACCAGTACAAGCAGGGTTTTGTCAAACGAATTAGCTGAAATTCGTAAAGTTACAAAGATGCTCGGCAATGCAAGAATGTCATTGGAACAAGTCCAATTAAGACTGACAACTATTCATGATCTAGGCGATGCTATGGTAGCAATCGGCCCAGCGATGTCTACAATGAAGGGATTGAAGTCATCACTAGGAAGATTCATGCCTGAAGCAGACTCAGAATTGAATTCCATGACACAGACACTCAATGGTCTAATGATGGACTCCTTGGCAGGAGACTCATTTAGCATGGAGACTGGCGCTTCAAGTGAGGAAACCGAAAGAATCCTACAAGAGGCATCTGCAGTAGCAGAGCAACAGATTGGAGACAAATTCCCATCTGTACCAACTTCAACTGGACTATCGTCTCAATCTTCATCTTCTACCTATTAGTAGAATTTAGGAAAGACGATTGTCATCCTTTTTGTTTAATTTTTTAAAAAAACTTATCATTGAAGATTTTTTTCATTATATTTTGAAGAAAATTGTTAGATAAGATATTTTTGAATTAAGTTTGAAAGCGCCTAAGAATTTTTAATTTAGGACTTTGTTGAGCTAGTATAATAAATAAAATCATCATAATAAAAATAATTATTGGTGTATTAAATTCAGGAAGTGATTTGTCTGGTGATATAATATTGCCCCAGGTATATGGAGATGAGATCCTAGACATGTTTTCATTTGATAAATCTTGTGGCCATGAATAAAATATGTTAGAATCTGCATCATAAACATACAAATAAAATCCATAATTATCTGAACGCTCAATTAATTTGATCGGAATTTTAAATTCAAAACTAGGATGTGGAATAGTTGAGTAACGATCATTTTCATCAGAAATATCACTTATTGCAATAAAGTCTGATGGATTAGAAATTTTTATCATATTAGATGTTTTATTATTACCTTGAAAAATTTCTCCCTGTTTTTCTCCTAATGAAACAGAAAAACAAAAGTCATCTGCATCAGGAATATTATTTTTATTATTTTTACCATCTAAACAAATTGTTGATTTATCAAGTGAATTGTTAGATTGATTGTTAGAAATATAATCAACAAACACATACATGTATTCATTAAAATGAGCTGTTCTAATATGGATAACAGTTTGATCATCATATTCTATTTGATTATGTGACGATTGTTTCCACTCCAAAGTATTTGTCCATTTTCCATCAAAAATTACTTGTTCCATGCTTGGTGAAATTGTTATAAGTATTTGATCTGATGATGCATAAATTTTTTCGTGAGTTACAAACATAATAAGAACAACAAATAAAAGAAAAAATATTTTTAATTGCATATGAAAAATTCTGTTATTTAGATATATAAAAAATCAATTATGTTTAGTCAAGTTTATAGAGTTGAATTATGCAAAAAATATATGAATAAAGCTGTAATTACTGGAGGAATTATTGCAGTAATTATAGGAATCATAATAATATCAGTAATCAGTACGATGAAGTCATCTGATGTTCAATCCAGCATTGAAGATAATGAGTCAGCCACAATACCAGAAAATGATGTAGAAAATCCAACTGGTGGCAGAAATCTAAGCGTAGAACTATCAGAAACTATGGTACTAACTTCTCCATGATAGGGCCAAAAAGGATCAATTAGTTTACGATTTTTGCCAAATAACCTATAATACAGTAATCAATAGACTACATCAATGAATAGAATAACAACTATCGTGTTATTTGCAGGTATTTTTGCAGTAACAGTAGGAACATTAGGAATTGGCGGAATTTCCGCAACACCTCTAATGGTTTCTGCTGCACCACAAAGTCAGGAAGGTATGGGCATGTTAGGTCATGTAGAATACAAAGTTCTTGATGAGAGTGGAAATGTGAAAGCATACATGCAAAATGATAACGTTGTAGTAGAAGCCGGAAAAGACTGTGCAGCTAAAGCATTATTCAATAGTGCAGCAACTGTAGGACAATGTACTGCTGCAGTTACTAACTTCCAATATATCGGAATTGGTAATGGTACTAGTGGTACTGTAAATGTATCAAACCAAACACTTGCTGATGCAACTGATGATTCTACAGGAACATGTGCAGCATCTGGTGTCCGTGGAGATATGGCAAGAAAACTTGTTACACCAACTTTTGATGTTTCAGGTACAACTGCTATAGTTACATTAGATACTTCCAGTAATCCATTCAAATTTACTGCATCTAATGCAACAAGCGTGAAAGATTCTGGTGTATTCAATGGTAACTATGGTACTCCACAGACAGGAGGTATTTGTGGCGGAACTAATACTGCTGGAACAACTTGGTCCATGTTCTCAAGACAACTTCTTAATGGAGCAACCGGAATTACTGTAGCTAACGGCGACAGTCTTTCAGTCAAATGGACAATCACTGTAGGATAAGATTGAAGTTTTTTTAGAACAATCTTGTCTTTTATTTTTTAATATTATTTACTTTATAGTATTTACAACTTTTTTTAATTTTACATACATTACACATTGGAGATATTGGTTTGCAAATATTTTGACCATACATTACAAAAGTATCATTAATCTTAATCCAGTATTTTTTAGGAATTTTTTTCATCAATGCCTGTTCTGTATCTTCAGGAGATTTTGTATTTACTAATCCCAATCTATTAGAAATTCGATGTACATGAATATCAACAGGGATTGCAGGCTTATCAAATGCATATACTAATACACAGTTTGCAGTTTTTCTTCCAACTCCAGGAAGAGCTA
>CAZQXU010000034.1:0-10505 GCA_964597385.1 uncultured Nitrosopumilaceae archaeon
TGATAAATATATGACCTGTATATACTAGGTCGACCTAGTGATGATAACCCATATTGAGCCTACCTCAGAACTGTATGAGCGTGAAAGGATAATTTTTGAATGCATAAAAAACAACCCTGAGATGCATCACAATGCTCTGCTAAAGAAGATTGTCCCAGAGTATATGGCAAAAACCACTTTTGAGAAGACTAGGGATTCGCTTATTGACAAAGAGATTATCTTTGTAGAGAAAAAAGCAAACATGAAATTTTATGTTCCAACATCAAACTATCCTGTAAAATTTCAGCAGCATGTTGAAAGAATCACAAACACTGCATTTCACAATCTTAAAAACTACATAAAAAAACTAGACGAGGATTACCGTCACAAAGATGTAAATGAAAAGATCAAAATTACAAACTCTGTACTGAAAAATCTACTGCAAACTGACAACGGGTTTACGCTTTTGGACTCGAACAAAAATCCAAAAAAAACTCTATACCGTGATGAACATCTGGAAATCCAACAATTAATCCATCATGTTTTTGAGATAATTCAAAACGACAAAGATCATGATACAATTTTTCCTACTGTGATGAGCTATCTTTATTCAAGTATGCCTAAAAACTACCAAGAAGTAGAGTGACTTGAGACTCGTTTTTATTCTGGAATGTCTGAGCATATGTGGAAATGGGACTTCTTTACACTAAATTCTATATTGATTTTGAACCAACAGAGTGGAAAGAAGTATCAAGCAATCCTGTGATCTTTGAGACAATCACAGACGGCGTTTCACTTGAGATCTATGATACGTCACAGAATTCATACAAGCTAAAATTCAGAAAGGGCGGCAGAATACAGATGTTCAGAGTTGTTGGAAAATTCCGTCTCACATGGGATGATGCTGACCTTATTTTAGAAACCAAACAATAAAGTAATAATGGGATTTGTTCTAGTTTGAATAATGTCTTTGCAAGATAAATCTAAAGAAATTTTAAATAATTTTGATAATGTTTCTTCTGATAAAATCCTAGAAATTCTAAATCAGATTCAACCGCACCTAAAAAGCGAAATTACTCGGGATTACCTTAAAGGCAAAATAAATGGTGTTTTAGGCATGACTGATGAGGCTGAAAAGAAGAAATTCTGCAAGACCCTAAAACCATACTTTGATTGGTATATTCAGGGATCCTAGTCTGAGAACTGATTAATCTTATCTAGTGCGTTTTTGACAAGGTCTAGGTCCTTTTTTACAAATGGCAAGTCGCCGACCAGTTTTAAAAAATACTCATGCCCAGTATTTTGTGCCTTGTTGATATCTGACTCGTAACATGAGAGCGCCTTTACCAGAAATGATCTATCCTCACTTAGCGAGTTTAGAACAATATCATCAGATAACGCTTCTTTGATTTTTTTTATCATCTCATCTATCTTTGGAATCGTCTTCATGGCTTCTTGCTGAAGCAGAGAGCCAAACATTGCTGAAGAGTCCTTTAACTCCGGGCTGCCCCCAATAGTTTTTAGTCTTTTTTTATAATGATTCAATGATCTTAGAATTATCTCATATCCTCCCTCATCTTTGAGATAAATTGCACCAAGCCAAATTTTATCTGACAATTTTTAAAGTTAAATTCTAACACTATTATAATTTTTGAAACGAGTTTTTCAGATGATTGGCACTAGTACGATTTCTTCTTTCTATTAATATATCAGATTCACGTAATTGATTCATGAATATCAAAAATGAATTTGGTATGATCCAATTGCTTGCATGCTGTCCTAACTGTGATGGCTCTGCTCTTTACTGTGGAAAAATACCAACCGCAATAAAAGAAATGGCAAACAAAGAAGTATTGTTTTGCAAACAGTGCAAGTTTATTGTTCCTGTAGAGGAGTTCAAAAATATACTGTCTAGCTGTTAAAGATACTTGGAAATAATCTCTACTCTAAATCCGAAGTTCCGTAATCTTCGATAATTGGGGCCGGTTTTCTATTCATAAGATACAGCAAAAATCCTGCTATTGACACTCCAATCCCAAGTAATCCAGTAAACGTACCTGTGTGCTTTATTGCTGAAAATAATTTTTTCTCTTCAGGATCTGCAGACGGCACTCCTTGCATTCCATAAAACAGTATCAAACCAAACAAAATCATAACCCCACCGGCAATAATGATCACCTTTCCGCTCTTCATTGAATCTTAAACCTCATTCCATCTAATAAATATCGATTTTTTATTTGCAATCATTGAAAAACTGTGATTAATTTTATACACCGTAATCCCTTTAACTTAAAACAACTTTTGTCTGTTATGAATATCCTTTTTTTGATCTTTGTTCTGACGCTTTCTTCTATATCGTTTAGTTCTGCTTTTGCGGCAAGTTATGACATCAACATGCCAACTGGCTCTGCAAGTCCTGATGCTCCATATTTTTGGCAAAATGAAAAATCTGGATTAGCTACGGGCGACATTGAGATCTTTGTTGGCGATACTGTTGTATGGCAAAACGCAGATACTGCAAAACATACTATTACATCTGGAACAGTAGAGGATGGGCCTGATGGAATCTTTGGCGGTTCTAATTTTATCTCCCCTGGACAATCATACAAATTTACTTTTACCCAAATTGGTCAATTTCCATACTATTGTCTAATTCATCCGTGGATGACTGGAACCGTCTTTGTTGTAGATGGTACTAAAACCATTAATCAAGTTGGAAAGACAGTAGGTGATGGCACTACAACCTTTAACGTGGAATACCTTTCTGATAGACTACTTGCTTTGAGTAGTATCGATGAGGGCCAAAAATCAATCACATTTGAGATAATTGGAAACGCAAAATCTGACGATGGAACTCTGAAAATTAAACTGCCTTCTGATCTTATTGATGGTCCGTTTGTAATTTTTATTGACGGAACAAAGATTACTGACTTTGATGATACAAACGAAGATGACATCTCTACAGTTACAGTTGTGCTGCCTAACGATGCAAAGCTGCTTACAATAATTGGAACATCTGTTGTACCTGAGTTTGGTGTCCTATCTATTGTGATACTTGCAGTTGCTACCATGAGTATTATGCTTGCAAGCCAAAAATCTGGCTTTAAAATAAAATCCTGATCGAAATCATTTTAAATTTATGAAAATGTGAAATTTGTTTACCTGTTTTTTTATACTTTAGCAGACTATCTCAAAAGTAATTGGAAAACACTGGCAATATCCAACAATTTACAAATTCACAAATCATTGAAAAAATTCAATATTTCATAGATACCAATAAAGGCGATGTAGGTAGACTGTATCACATTTTAGAACACTTCAAACAAAACAAACCACTTTACCAATCTGACAAGAATTATTTGGAAAGCAAACTCAATGTATCCTTTGAAATAATTGAAGAGAAAAAACAAAACGACAATCCTGTACTCTCAAAGATTCAATTGCTGATTAACGCTGAGACTGGTGATCCTGGAAGACTGCAGCACATCTATGACATGATATATCAAAACAAACCGCTATATCATTCAGACCAAGTTTATCTTGAAAGCAAACTCAACATACATGATACACCCCCTGAGAATATAGTTACAAAATTAGAGTATTCTAAAAGCCGTTATTCTGCTCAAAAAGAGCCAGCCTTTGAGGCAAAACCGCCTCCAAAACCAATAGAGCAAAAACTTCGAGGCTCGATGCCAAAGAACTGGTCTCCCCCAGAAAACAATTCAAACGAGTTAACCGGAATATATGAAAAAATAAAAACCGAAGAAGAACTGCTTGCAGAAAAGAAAAAAGAACATGACCAACTCCAATTGCAACGCTCAAAACTGTCTCAGCTTATCTTAAACAGAAAAGACTATGAAAAACAAGTATTACTTGAAAAAACTCTACTTGAATCTCAAATAAAAGAAGAACATCTTAGCATTCAAACTCAGACACAGCTATCAGAACAGATTCTTTCACAAAAGGCAGAACTAGAACAGGTAAAGTCTGAAAGAAGTGAGCTGATGAAAAAAATCTCAGTTGACAAAGAAAAGATTGCAAAAGAGTTAGAGTTTCAAAAGAAGCAGCTTCTCCAGACCAAACTAGAGCAAGAAGAAATTGAAAAGCAGATAAAAGATGAACAGATTCAGCTTGCTAAAATGGCAGAAGAGCAAAAGTCCAACCTACTCAAACAATCAAAAATTGCACGTGAAATAAATGAAAAGCAAGGATATTTGGAAAAGACCAAAAAAGAGTACGAAGACATTGTATCCCAAGTAAATCTTGAAAAAAGTAAACTAGTTGAATGTGAGAAACTAAAAAAATTAATTGCCTCTCAGGAAAAAGATCTGGTAAAAGCCCAAAAAGAACGATTAAAGATAAACCAGATAATATCAAAAGAAAAAGAAAACATTGCCAAAAAGACAAAAGAGGAACAGGCAAAACTAAAGCAGCAAAGCATCCTTGCAAAACAGCTGGCATCTGAAAAAAAGAAGCTGGAAAAAATTAAACTAAAACGCAAAAACGTTGAAGAAAAGATCAAAAAATCAAAAACAACAAAGAAAACCCGAACATCAAAGAAAACACCCTCAAAATCTGCAAATTCTGAGCCTAAGGAAGCAAAATCTACTCAAGACGCAAATTTGGCCTAATGTTGAATCTCGTCAAGAAGATTCACAATCAAGTAGATCATTGTTAATCACTTCTTTGAATTAAACAATTTTTGAATTGTTTTTGTAAAATGAAGTTATTTGTTGCATTGGTATTTTTCTTATTTGTTCTAGTTCCTGTTGCATATGGGTCTGAAATTACTGGTACTCCTAAAATGGAAGTGTTTGGCCCTAATGACTGGATTACTGTTTTTGTAGTAGTTGACGGATACGCTGGCGGTTCTGTTGAATGGACTGCAACGCAACCAGACGGCAAAGTAATCAGTGGCTCTCTTCCAAGCTTGCAAGCATCAAAGGCAACACACAACATTATTCGAACTGCATTTGATAATCAGTTTGGTAATTGGACCATCCAGTACAATTACAAAGACACTCAAAAAACAGTTGATGTTTTCGTTGAGCCATTGGAATTAAAAATCACCACTGACAAAGAAACATACGGAAAATATGATAAAGCAATCGTGAAATTCTCTACAAACTATTACGAACCAAGTGCATCAAAAGCTGAAACTTTGCATGTAAGAATCTTAGATGATAATGGCGCTCCTGCAAAACTTGTTGAGGAATATAACACCAAAGTATCGCAAGCGACTATCATAGAAAACTTTTCAATTGATAACTTGCTAAAACACAATCCTTCTGGAACTTATCACATTGTTGCAAAATATTATTCTGTTACAGTTGATGTACCTTTTACAGCTTCAAGTGTTAATGCAAAGACCAACATCTTCATGGGCAGTGACAAAAACCTCTATGACCCTGGTGACCCAGTTGAAATCAACATAGTCGTGCCTGAGGTATCACTAAATTCTGGGATTTTGACAATAACTTTTCCTTCTGGAAAGACAAACACCACAACCATATCTCCAGTCACTCCACTAAACCGCATAAAATATGAAGATGTGACTACTGAGATTGGAACATTTACTGCCAAGTTTGTATATGGCCCAAATACTGCAACAAAAACTTTTGATGTGCTTGCAGAATCTCTAGAAAAACCAATGTACAAATCTGAACAAATTGAAGACACAGTTGCAATTCCTCAATGGGTCAGAAACAATGCTGACTGGTGGTCTAAAAACCAAATCACCGATTATGATTTTAAAAATGCCTTGCAATACATGATAAGAGAAAATATTATTGTAATTCCTGTTTTGCCTAATTCTGATTCTCCTGTGACTGAAATTCCTGGATGGATCAAAAACAATGCAAAATTCTGGGTAAACGGTGAAATCACAGATCAAGAATTTGCAAAGAGTATCGCATTTCTAGTAACATCTGGCATTATCAAAATCTAAAACACTTCAATGGCTTATATTTGCCAAACTTACTTGGCATCATGATGGTTGCTAAAAAACCAAATCTGCTAAGAATTGTTGAATCCATGATTAACTTGGATCCGAAAATGAGATTTGCCGCAATTATTGATCAAAAGGGAAACATTCGAGAAGCAATCATGAAGAGTGGCAAGACCTCGCTTAAAACTCAAAAAGAAGAGGAGCACTTTTGCAAGCAGGTTGCTCAAAGAAGAAAGATGAGACAGGAATTTAATCGAACTTTGGGAAAGGTTCGATACGTACATGTTGAAAGGGAAAAAGTAACCCAGATGGTAACTTACACCAAAAGAAATATTGTATACTTTACAATGGAACCTGAAATGCCAACTAACACTAAAATCCGAATCATTACAAAAATCAAAAAAATTACGGCTCATCTTTAATTGTAATACTTTCAAATTTTGCTAAATGACTCTCAAAAAATACATCATAGATTCAAAGATGTTTGAGTATGACCGCCATTACAGAGAATGTCAGCAAAGCAACCAGCCGTTTATCAAGGCCAAAATAAACCCAATCAACGGAAATTATCATGTCCAAATCGACATGATGCCTTGCGGTTACGAGTTTACAGTTGATGGGGAAAAACAGCTAAAGAAATTATTTGATGACGAGGTTTTATTTCTAAAATCATATCCGAAAAATTCGTTTAGTGGCAGCAGTATCAATAAAGAACTGTCTTGGTTTGACGGTGTCTTGCCTGACAGGTTGGTTTTATTTTGTGAAAAACTATACGATATATCTCAGAATTATCATGATTAGGTTATTACACTAATATTGAAATTTGATAACAGTAAGTCATGTCAAAGCCGATTAAAGTTTTAATTGACGAGATGGATGACGGTTGGGACGACAAGCTTCGCAAGCTTGGCTATGATGCATACAGCGTAAAGAAACTTCGAAATGACGGTCTAAAACTTCGTACTGACTACTCTGTGATAAATTATGCAAAAGAAAACGACATGATCCTAGTCACACGTGATACTGAAAGCGGTCAGGCATGCGAAGAAAACAATCTGCCGTTTATTTTGCTTGACAATGAAGAGATTTTCAAAATAGTAGTTGACAAATTAAAAAATATTTGATTAGTTTACGCTCTCTGTTCCTATTTGTGATATTCTTAGATTTCCTATCACCTCATTTAGAAACTCTTCTTCTGGTTGGTGTACAATTATCTCCATCATGCCCTCCCAGCAATCGCTAATCTTTCTTGTAATCTGTGAGAACATTTTGTCTTTTTTAAATGTGGGATAGTGCGCCAATAACTTCATCACTCCGTCAATTGATTGTACGATATGTATTAGATGTATTATGGTTCGTAGTCTTTCTTGATACTCTAATTTGTTTTGCTCAATTATTTGTCTAAACTCTCTTATGTCTTCAAAAATAACTTCAATTTCTTTATGTACGCCTTTAAGCTGGTTGTTTACTGTCTCTGATATGTTAATTATTTGATACTCGATGTGCGATTTACTGTACATCTTTCTTTCTACTTCGCCTGACTCTACAAGTAAACTGATTTCTCTGTGAACCATCTTTTCATTTCCGACTCTTTTTACCACTCTGCTTGTAAGCTCGGTTCCACGAATCTTTCCGCTCTCATTTAACACGCGCAAGATTTCTGTTCTAATGATATCAGAGTCCATATTTTTCTTGTATTGAACTCTTCACTTAAACGTACAAATGTTTTTTGTGGCTATTTTGCAAGAAAATGTCTTTTCATTTGCCGTACTTTTCTAAAACCTTTGACTCGCCGTCTTTTTTTAGCTCTTCAATCAGATCTTCTAAAATCTTAATCCCGTTTATGATTGGCTCTTTTTCAATTTTTTTGTTTTCAAGCTTTTGCTTTAGTACCATCTTTTCATTGTGTATAAAACTCAAAAGACTGACCCTGCCTTGTATCTCCAAGTTGATGAAAAATTTTACATAATCGCTTGTTGTCTTTATGCCCATAACTTTGATGATTTTTTCTACTATTTGATTTATTGTTCTTAATTTTGGGATTTAGGAATGATATGACTATATCTGTATTATGAAAAACACACAGAATCTTATCTTTATGAAATATTTCTTTATGTTATGTCTGAATTGGAATATGACGTTGTAAATTCCCTAAGAGAATCTACTGAAAGAAAAATTGAAAGACTAGAAAAGAGAATAGAAGATTTGCACATGTACATAGGTAATCTCAATGAGCGACTAAATTACCTAAATGAAAAAATCGCCAAATAATCTTCTGTTTTTTAATTTATTTTTAATATCGCTAAATCTTGCAACAATGTGACAGGTTTATTTACAATT
This sequence comes from uncultured Nitrosopumilaceae archaeon, assembly GCA_964597385.1. Classification (GTDB taxonomy): domain Archaea; phylum Thermoproteota; class Nitrososphaeria; order Nitrososphaerales; family Nitrosopumilaceae; genus Nitrosarchaeum. The sequence continues at coordinate 8,267 of CAZQXU010000034.1, forward strand.
TCACATATGATATATCATGGACGCATGTGATATTAGAACTCGTGCATACAAAAATGGAAAAACATTTGCAGAATGCCGAGAAATTGCAGAATCTATGAATCCATCCTTTAAAGAATACATTGAAAAAAATGGCAAAGTTCTATGGACTGAAATTTTAGAAAAAGTTGATCATGACGAACTAATCTACAAACTGACACTAAAGTATCTCAGACGAGACGGATATGACATTGGAAATCACAAGATTCCTGAAGTAAAAAAATTTATTTTGTAGAATTTATCTTGCAGCTGCCATCTGGGTTTCTGAGTTTTCTTGCCATTATTATCGGTGTTACAAATAGTATAGGGATGGATATTGCAATGAAAAATGTCTGCAGCTGTGACAATGCAATGGATAATGCAATGCCGCTAGCAGTTCCAACAAATACTGATAGAAACGTACCTGCACATGTTGGACATGCAATGAATAATCCAGCAGCTGCTCCAACCGTACTTGCACCTCTTCCTTTTTTTGATATGGAATATGCGCTAACTGCAATTGCCATGTTCAATCCGACCAAATATGATACTATAACTTGAAGCACTAAATTTATTGGTAAAATTTGCAATCCAACATGCTCTGTCAGATATATTATGACTTTGGGCATGTATCCCAGTTGATCACAACAAGGAGAAACAAATCCTGAAGGTATGGTTGCACCATAATGGGTGACAAAATTTACTTCGGGCTGATACACTAGTGTCCCTGATATTAAAGAAAAGAAAATTCCATATGTGATAAATGTAACTAGAAATATTTTTCTTGATTTTGAATTCCATGTGGTAATTGCAATAATTGACAAGATGTCTGTTCCGTTTTTTCGTACTTTTTCTTTATGATACCTGTACAGCCCATATGCTATTGCTCCAAATGCTGCAAGAAGTATGATGTAAAATCCATATGCGATTCTTTGAATTGCATCAATTGCATCTGGGGTAAATAACTCTGGATTTTGGTATCTTGAATAAATCACAAATATCAAAGCCATTACTGCAAATCCTAAAACAATTAGCTTTTTTCCACTACTGGGATACTGCTCTTCCAACATTTTTTTGTAATTTGTTTATGAATTAATTCTATTCTCTTGCTTGCAATGATTTTGGCTATAATTTACGCATAAACTCGTTTTAGTTGAAATTATTATCTGCAATTGGTTTTGATGCATTTTCATTTTGATCTAGATCTGTGAAAATTTATTTTCAAATATTTTTGTGAAAAATTCTCACAAGTTAAAATGATTATTCTTAGTATCTTTATAAGCAGTGAACCGAAATGTAAATTGCAATACAATGGAAATTGATCAAGCACAAGAACCAGATTATGAATCCGTGAAAATCGACTATGTTGGATTTGTAGATCCTTATGCAGTTGAAGGAATGCTTGTCCTCAAAGGCGATGATGGCAAAGAGTTTCACATGAGGGCATTTTCTGGCGAAGTTGCAAGACACATATCCAGTTTTGTTGACAGCCCTGCTGAATCAGTGCCGTCAGTTTACAAAATGATAGAAGAGATTTGTGAAGAAAACGAGTTGGTCCTAGTCAAGGTAAAGATCTATGAAAGCGGCGAAGTGTTGCGCGCAAATCTCTACTTTACTGGAAAAAAGGATCTTGTGCTGCGAAATTATCGGGCATCTGATGCCATGGCTTTGGGGGCATTGTACAACATTCCAATTCTGGTACGTAAAAATTTGCTAAAAGAACACATGGAAGCATAACATTTTGTTTTAATGTTAAAAATAAAATTAATCTACCAGTGCAAACTACTCAAACCAAGTGACTGAGAATAAAGTAAAAGAAGCAATAGACATGTTAAACATTTTTGCAGATACAATTCGTTCTACTGTTTCTGAGCTTGAAAAGCAAATTGCCAATAAAGAAGATGGCGAGCTTAAAAGAACCTATGAAGTATATTTGGACATGGAGATTAGCCGAATCTACGTAATTGAGGAAATAATTCGCAAACTAGAGTCTGACGAATAACTAATTTATCTTGATGATTCCAATTTTGACTAGATGCTCTATTCCGTTGATAAAGTCTGTCTCTGTAATCTTGTCTTCTGACCACCACTTTGCATTGTTTCTAACCCATGATGGTATCTCTTGTGTGAAGATTCCAGTTGATTCTCTGACCTGACTGACCTTGATGATGTCTTTTTGCACCAAATATTGGATTCCAACTACAAAATCCCTGTCAGTAATTGT
>CAZQXU010000035.1:0-10329 GCA_964597385.1 uncultured Nitrosopumilaceae archaeon
ACGTTTCAAGCAGTTGCAGATAATCTTGCAACAATTGCAAATCACAAGATGGGTGAGGCCGCAGAATCAAAACCATTTGCGATTGTTAGAAACTCAGGAGCTAAACTCACAGATAGAAAAATTAGCCCTTCAGAGATGGCCATATCTCCTGATCAATGCGTATACGTTAGAGGTTTAACAAATCCAACGAATCGCTAGAAAATTTATTGGTTCTGCTTTAAATAGAGGTTTTTTCAGCACAGAATTAATGGAGTATCTAACAAAATATCCCAAAACAATTTCATTTTTGGACGGATTAAAACACAGTATTAACGTAGACAGTAAAGGTGTAGAACAACTCCACATTGTAGTTAAGAAAAGTTTTGAAGATTTAATGAAAATTTTTACATCTGAAGGATTTACTAAAGTCAAATTAGAACATAAGCAACCAAATCAAATTGGAAACGGCTTGAACCTTAAACTAAAGAAGCCTTGGGAAATGCACATTAGAATGGTAGATCTAAAAAAAGGATTGATAGGGATACATGCAGAAGTTGAAGTTTCAAGAGACTATCTTCAACATCTCGTATCACAGAGAACACCTGTAATATATGAAGTAGAAGAGATAATGAAAAAATATCAAATAGATTACAAAATATGGCACGATAAAATTAAAAAGAATGTTCACACAGTTTTTGATAATTATAAAGTAAAACTTGCAACACCTAGTATTCCAGTATTTGCATGGAAACCAATGTTATTTGTAATTGGAACTGTAAGCATATTTTATCTATGGAAATTTGTTAGTACTATCTAAAATAATCAAAAAATAAAAAATCGATTTACTATATGCCCAAAGTTTCTTCTTTGGTTAATTCAAGATAGACTTTATCGCCTACAGACAAGCCCATCTCTTTGTATTCATGCATCTCAAGCTTAAGTTGAGTAACGCCACTTTGCATACCCATTCCACCCATTCCTGAGAACATTTTGTTGAGATCCTTCATCATGTCATTCATGTTAGTAAATCCCATGACCTTTGGAGCTCCGAAAGGAGATTGAGGTGATTGCATAGTTCCTTCTTTTAGATCTTTGACCGAAGAAAGAGAGACGACGACATATGGTGCGCCATCAGGAGCAGAATCAATACTTCTTACTACAAATTCCTTTTTCATAATGAGGTATTTTTTACGCTATAATTTTAATTTTGATGATGATATAGACGCATTATGTCTTGATTTGAAGCTTTAATTACAATTTTCATGATTTATAGTTGATGAGCAATGAGAATTTGAAAATATCTTTACAATATTATGGAATATCACCTTGGGAAATTGAAGTAATTTATGGATATTTGAATTCAAGATTCATAATTAGCCAAGAAGAGATCGAGGTAAACGATGAAAATTTTGTCAGTTTTTTAAATATTGACATACCGCTTGCGTTTAATGAAGAATTTTTTCAATGGTTTGATTTTAGACGCTGGGAAAAAATGAAGGCAGTATTCAAAGAAATGAAAAGACGCAGAGGTGCAGGAAATGCATTAAAGATTAACATTAATTTTTTTGGAAATCCAAAAATAATTTTTGTTATAGATACAGATGATAAACAGTTATACGATAACGCGATTGAAAAGATAGATTTTGTGTTAGAATTATTGCCATATCATTTAGACCCAGAAAAGTTACCATCAGACATTTTGGAAATAAGCTACAAATTTGATCCTCAAACAGCGAGATGGCGTCTAAAAACTGCAAAATCTGAAAATAAAACATATTCGTTTAGTGGAGATCGATGGAATTAATTATTTGAGATCTTTTTGTAGTGGTTCAAGTAAACTGTGAAGTTCTTTGTATTTTGATTCTAAAAACTCTAAAGCATCATCAAGTTTTTTTGACTTACCATATTTGTAACGAATTAATTCACGATGGTGCCAAAAAGTTTTTCCATTTTCAACTGAAATGGTTGTAAAGTAATCAGTTCCTTTCAAATTATCAGGTAATTTAACATCATGTGGAAAAAGTAATTCTACAATAAACCATTCATCAGCATCAGGATAATCTGAGCCGGTATCAACATCAAAGAATACATGAAGTAGATCAGATTGCATTAAACCATCGTCATTTATCGATGGATGTTTGACTGATGATTTTTTAAAATCAAGATTAACAAGTTTTGGTTCAAAGAAACCTTTGATAATGGATTTTCTAAATATTTTATTTGCCTCGTTTATGTTCAACAGTAAGGTGATCTAAAATTAAACTAGTCTATAACTTATTAGGTTTCAGACTTGCTAAACTCTGAGGGAATCAAGGATAGATGAAACATCAGTGGCAGGCAAACCATTTTCAGATATCTTTTGTTTTGATGGGGGATTTTCAAGGTAATTCGGGATTTTATCAATTAGTCTGGTAGAATATTCAGAAATTAGTTCATTTTGATAAAATATTCCAATTGGGATTTTATTTCCCCATTCTAGGGATTTAATCATTGCCTGAGACATTTTTTCGTTATCTTCGGTTTCATCATCGTAGTGTACACGATAGTCATAATGAGTATCTTCAAGCTTGTAAATTCTAGCGTGTCTCTCCATAGATTCTTCTGCTAAATCAACTCCTGCATACCAATCTCGTGTATTGATATCATTGTAAGTTGGACAGGGTTGCAATACATCAAGAAATGAAAGTCCTTTATGATGAACTGCCTTTATGATTAAATCTTTTAGGTGTCTAACATCATACGAATAACCACGTGCAACAAAAGTAAAACCACTAGCCACTGCCAACCCAATTGGATTTACATTATAGTTTGTATTTGGTGAAGGAAGGGATTTTGTTTTTTCACCAAGCTTTAGTGTTGGAGATGCTTGCCCTTTTGTTAATCCATAAACTCCGTTATCAAATATGATGTAAGTCATGTCAATATTTCGTCTACCAGCTGCAACAAAATGACCAGCGCCAATTCCTAATCCATCGCCATCGCCACCAACTGCGACCACTGTCATCTCAGGATTTGCAAGTTTTCCTCCCTGAGCAAAAGTCAAAACTCTTCCGTGTAATGTATGAACGCCATAAGTATTGATAAAATGAGATGTCTTTCCAGAGCAACCAATTCCAGAAAAAATTGTTGCCTTATCACGCTCTATTCCCATTTCTGCCAATGCCATTTGTAATGCATTAACAATTCCAAAATCACCACATCCAGGACACCAATCATTATGTACATCAGTTTTGAAATCTGCTAGTTTAAGCGCCATGACTTAGCACCTCCCTTTTGTTTGCCTTATTTTCAACTATCTTTTTTAATGAATCATAAATTTCAGTGCTTGTCATTCCTCTTCCAGTATATTTTAAAATAAAGTAATCAATTTCTCTTGTTACATTTTGCTTTAGGATCTTACCTAATTGCCCAGAATGATTTGCCTCAATGTCAATGATAGTTTTTACATCTTTTAGAAGTGACTTGACATGTTCAGCTGGGAAAGGATGAATTAACTTCATTTGAATAAATCCAATATCGATTCCTTCTTTTTTAAGCATAGAAAGAGCATCTAAGATAGGACCTTTGGTAGAGCCCCAAGAAACTATTGTAATATCATGGATATTAAATGAGACTACTTGATCTTCTAATGGAACTCGCTTTAACACAAGGTCTAGTCTAGACATTCTTTTATCCATCATTTTAATTCTAAGTTGAGGATCTTCTGTAATATGACCAAATTCATCAGATTCGTCACCAGTATTCCAAAAAACGCCATTATCTAGACCCAATTTAGAACGTGGGGATATTCCATCTTCAGTAAATGCAAATCGCCTATACTCACCGTCTATTTTATCTAGCAATAAACCCCTATCAATAGAAATTTTCTTTGGATCAAATCTTTTGCATGTAACAACAGAACTAGAAAGAAACTTATCCATCATGTGAATAACAGGTATTTGATATACATCTGCATAATTGAAACATCGACCTGTATCATAGAAGCTCTCTTCAATATCTCCTGATGCATAAACAATTTTTGGAAAGTCACCATGCCCGGCATTAACTGCAAATAATAAATCGTCTTGGCCATGTCTTGTAGGAAGACCAGTTGATGGTCCACTTCTCTGATACAAAGTAATAACGATAGGGACTTCATTAATTCCGGCCCAACCAATTGCCTCAGTCATCAATGCAAACCCTGGACCCGAAGTAGACGTAGAAGAACGTGTACCAGTAAGTGCTGCACCAATCATCATACCCATTGCAGATATCTCATCTTCAGTTTGAATTACAATTGTTGAACCAGGTCTATCATTTTGGATTTCCAAAAGTTCGTTTGATTCAAGATATACACTTTCATCGGAAGCTGGGGTGATAGGATAGTATGATTGAAATCTGCATCCACTAACCATTTTTCCAATCGAGGTTCCAAAGTGACCTTGAACAAGAATTGTGTCAAGTTGTTTTTCAGTTCCTGTTAAAGAATATGGAAAAGAATCAAAGTTGGATTTAGCATAATCATATGAAAAATTTGCTGCCTGTTTGTTAATCTCTGCTATCTGAGGTTTTTTAGAAAATATAGAGTCGATAGATAAAAGCAGAGGATCAAGTGGCATTTTGATTAATCCTAGCGATAATGAAACTGCAAGTACATTAAACATCCTAATCAAGCCTCTAAGTTTAGGATTCTCTGTTTTTTCTGCAAGATTTGCCAATATTTCTCTAAAAGATACTGGGTATAGATGAACACCTTTCTCCTTTGCAACCTCTAGAACTCCCGCAATTGTAAATGATTTATTTTTTGATTCTAATTCTCGGTGTAGTCTTTCTTTGAAATAATTATCAAGTGTATGTACCTCATCAGTTGTAATTTTATCCAAATCAGAGTCATAGATTATTCCTCCACCACTTGCAACCTCATCATAATGTCTGAAAATTGTTTCAGCATCAAATGATGCCATCAATGTGACATCATTTACATTTGAACGAATTTCATGATCAGAGACTCTAACTGCAAAATAGCTATGCTCACCTTTGATATTAGAGTAAAATTCCCTCTTACCAAAAATATGATAACCCATCTCAGCACAAACTTTGGAAAAAACATTAGCTCCTGAATCTACTCCACTTCCCTGTGGACCACCAATTAACCAAGTAAAATCAACAGAACTCATACTGATTATTCTCATTTTTAGGCATTAATAATATGATGGATAAATTATGCTAACCACCAGTAGTTGAATCAAATAGCACACATTCGCATTTATCGCGTTCACCACAATAAGGACATACACATACGCATTTTTCAATAGAATTACCACATTCAATACAAATAGCAAACTCCTCAGTTTCGGATTTTGGCATCTAATTATTTAGAAAGAAATCGTATAAATGGTTTGAGACAAATATCAAAAATATTGGAAAAAAAACGAGTTTTTCTCACCAGAAAGCTACATAATTTTGCATTAAATGAATTAAAAAAGAAATATCAAATAGAGATTCATTCAGGAGAAATCCCAATTCCAAAAACAAAACTATTGAAAAAAATTCAAGATATTGATGGTTTGATTTGCTTTCCATATGATAAGATTGATAAAGAATTGATAGATGTTGCAAAAAATCTCAAAGTTATCAGTACATTTAGTGTAGGTTATGATCATATCGATACACAATATGCAATAAAAAAGAAAATTCGTGTAGGATATACTCCAGAAGTCCTTACGGATGCAACTGCTGATTTGGCATTTTCATTAATACTAGATATTTTACGTCGAGTTTCAGAAGGAGACAGAATAATCAGAGAAGGAAAATGGAGACAGATTTATGGAGCATATGACTATGTTGGGATTGACCTTCAAGGTAAGACACTTGGAATTCTTGGATTAGGCAGAATAGGAAGTACTCTTGCAAAGCGAGCAAAAGCATTTGATATGAAAATAATATACCACAATAGAAAACCCATATCAAAAAATAAAGAGAAAACACTTGGAGTAAAATATGTCACATTAAACAAATTGATCACACAGAGTGACATAATTTCAATCCATGTTCCGCATACTAAAGAAACAAATCAACTATTTGACATGAAAGTATTTAGAAAAATGAAAAAAACTTCATACTTGATCAATACAGCACGCGGAAAAATTGTTAATGAAAAAGATCTCGCAGTAGCATTAAAGAAAAAGATCATTACAGGTGCTGCTTTAGATGTCTATGAGAGCGAGCCTATTAGAAAAAATCATCCACTGACACAGATACAAAACATTGTACTAGCACCACATATTGGAAGTTCAACCAAAGAAACAAGAGCAAAGATGGCAAAGATTACCGTAAAAAATTTAGAATTAGGAATTAATCAAAAAAAACCCATTTACTCAGTAGGTTATTGACATATCTGGATTTACGCTTAGAACTAGTCATGAAAAACTGTGCAGTTTTTATAGATAGAATGCAAATTGAATTTGGATTGAAAAAATTCAAGCATACAAACGAAGAATTAGAATTAGCTAAACAACAGTCTGAAAAAGAAAAGAAGAAAAAACTATTACAAGAATAATATAAAATTTTTCTCCTTGTCCTTTTCAGACAAGGTTTTTTTAAAATTTAATCTTCGAACCATATTTTTGACGTAAATTATCATAAGTTTTTTTTCTTTCATTATCAAGAGTCATACTTTGATCATACATTTTTGTAAAAAATGCACCCAAAACACGATTATCATCTTTATCAAAAAACTGTATACTAAAACTAGTACGCTCTGGCTTTTGTTCCTCAATAAACTCTACATTTTGGATCAATTCAGTGTTAATGTGCAGATGTGCAGGTCCATCATTGTCACCAATTGTAATCCATTTCTCTTTTTGTTTGATACTTAAAGAATTACTTCTAATTTCAGAAACTGCTCCTGCATTTTTTATAATTAGTAAAATATTATCAATTTTTACTAGATCAGATAATAAATTAAAAAGCATTACAATGCAAATAAAAAGAAATTATTTCAATTTTTTGGATAATTGTGTATCTAATTGAACAAAATCATCGACATCACCATGAATGCAATCAGTTCCAACTGCTTTTAATGGTGAAAAACTTATTTTTCCATGAGGTATTTTTTCTTCAGTTTGAAGAGATTGTATCTTTCCTGAGACTATTTGTTTATGTTTATTGCATGTAACTCCAACCATGTATTCGTCTTTTTCTACTACAACTGATACTACAAATTCTGGTGGATTTACACATTGCTTTCCATGTTCCATTATAGAGCATCTATCAGGCAGCATACAAAAACTCTGATTGTATAAGATATTAATCTTGATTATAATATATTTAATTTAATACCGAGCGATACAAAACGGAAGAGTAGTGACACATAATTTTGATCTTGTAATTATAGGCGGCGGTATTCTTGGAACTTCAATATCATATTTTCTTAGTTTTCTAAACAAAACAAAAGAGATTGCAATAATTGAACAAGCACATAATGTTGCATTTCATACAAGTGGTAGAAACACGGGGAAAGTTCATGCACCGTACCTGTACAATCCTGAGAGAAAAAAGATGTTTGCAAAAGCATCTTTTAACGGATATGAGATGTGGGAAGAATATTCCAAATTGAAAAATTTACCATTTAAAAAAGATGGAGTAATTGAAGTTGCATTTGATGATAAAGGGCATAAAGTTTTAGAGAAATATCTAACATGGGGTAAAAAAAATGGATTACAAGATAATGACATAAAATTAATGGAAAAAAATGAATTAAAAAAAATCGAACCAGAAATAAAATGTGAATCTGCACTTTATGTATACAAAGATGGATCTACTGACTATTCCAAATTAACAAATTCTGTGATTAAAGATAGTGTGAATAACGGAATAAAATTACTTACAAATACCAAAGTAACTGAAATAAAAAAAGTCAAAAATAAATGGAAAATCATACTAAATAATGAACATGAGATTTTTGCAAACTACATCATAAATGCTGCAGGTGGTGAGTCAGTAGACATTGCTCACAAAATGGGCATTGCAGAGAAATTTACAGATGTACACTTTAGAGGGGAATATTGGAAGGCACCAAAAGAGTATAGCAACCTAACAAAAACAAGCGTGTACTCAGTACCAGAATATCCAGATTATCCATTTTTAGATCCACATTGGATTATCAGAGTTGATGGGAATTGCGAGATTGGACCAAACGCAGTACCAGTGTTTAGCCCATATGGATACAACAAAGTAGAGAACATCAAGGAATTTATTCCAAAATTATTAGAGATGTTAAATTCAGGAGCAAGAAAAGCGATTTTTGATAAACAATTTCAGAAACTTACAATAAATGAAATTCAGTCTTCAATGTCAAAATCAAAAATGATAAACAGGGTAAGACGATTCTTGCCAAAAATCGATGTTGAAAAGATAACAGAAAAAGGAACTGCTGGAATCAGATCATCAGTGATTAATGAAAATGGACAGTTTGTACCAGACGTGATGTTAGAAGAAGATTCAATGTCTTTTCATATTTTGAACTATAATTCACCAGGTGCTACAGGAGCATTACCATTTTCAGCACATATTGTCAATCACTTAAGCAAACAAGGATTGTTTCAAAGTGAAAGTTCAGACGCACAATGTGGTCCGTGGAGATTTAGTAAAATAATTGAAAAAATGGAATAATATGATTAGTTATGATCGAAATAACTAAAATAAAGAAGAAGACACTAAAACAGCATGAGTGCAACAAATCAACTACGAGCAGATCATGATCAAGTTAGACGTCTTGAAAAAATAGTTGCAAAATGTGCAAAAGAACTATACGATGGAGCAGAAATTCCATTCTCAGACCTTGAAAAGATCACGGTCATAATATCAGAATTTGTAGACACAATTCACCATTCAAGAGAAGAAGACTCGTATTTTCCATGTGTTGCAAGCTATGACAATCTAAAAGAGGAAATTCGAAAATTCATGATAGAGCATGAATTTGGAAGAAACATAGCCAGAAAAATTTCTGAATATCTGAAAAAATGGAAAAGTGGTCAAGATGCAAGAGAGCCAGTTGCTAGGTACCTACGAACATATTCGATATTTCTATTTGATCATCTCAATAAAGAAAACAAATTCTTTGATGACGCAGAAGCAAATGTATTATCAAAAGAAGAAGAGATTGAGATGTATGAACAATACAGGTCAGTAATAGCGATTGTAAAAAAAGTAGAACAGATGATTGCTGAGATTGATTGGTTAGAAACAAGACCATGGTACAAAAGGTAATCTGAAAAATTATCAAAAACCTCTACCATCCATCTCTGCAGGAAGACTCAAAATTAATGATTTTAAGCAAATATGAGCCGATAAAATTTCGAAATCCTTAAGTTTTTGTTCATTAAAGTGATGCAATGGGATTTTTTGGATCAAAGAAAAATAAAGAATCAGACAACAATTTAGAAAATGAATTATCACAAATTCTTGTCAAAGAAATAATGGCTAAAGAACTGATCATAGCACCACAATCTACTACAATATATCAAATTTCTAAAATGATGGAACAGGGAATAGGTTCAGTTTTTGTAAAAAAAGATACAGAGACTATGGGAATAATCACAGATAGAGATTTTGCAATTAAAGTTGCAGCAAACAAATACCCACTAGATACACCTGTGGAGAAGGTAGCATCGTTTCCTTTAGAGACAATTAGTCCAAATAAATCAATTTTAGAAGCTGCAAAACAAATGGCTGCAAAAAAAATTCGCAAACTGGCAGTATCTGAAAACAACAAGATAGTCGGAATAATCACCACTAGTGATATAGTTAGGCAGTTATCAAAATTTCAAAAATAAGATGTTTGATTCATCTCAGGAATTGGCTTAGTAGTAAAATAATCTAACTTTGGGGTATAAATTAAAGATATTACAATAACAGATAGATGCAGAACATGAAACTAAGATGGGTTGACAAATTCATTATTGCGGCGATAATTCAAGGGGCATTAATCACAGTTATGGCCCTAGTAATTGTCACAATACAAATGATGAACAGTCAAATTAACATAATTCAATACTTGTCACTGTCATTTGATGGAACTGCAAAATGGTTCTTTTTAGGAATAATATTTCATTTAATTATAATAGTTGCAGTTGCAGTTACTGCATTATTTTATAGTCATCTTGAAATTACTTTGGGAAAGAAATTTACAAAAAAATCAAACATACTAGCTGGAATACATCTTGTTGGAATGAATGTGGGCGGGGCAGGTGCAATGATGATTATGACATATGCGGGTTTGGCAGGAACAGGACTACTTTCAATTTTTACCGAAGGAAAACTTGGTCCAAAATATCCAGCAATCATGGATTCATTTATTGAACCAATTGG
>CAZQXU010000036.1:0-10168 GCA_964597385.1 uncultured Nitrosopumilaceae archaeon
ACGCCAATCTTTACATCAGAATATCCGTTTACAATTTTTTTAATCTCAGAAGAACTAATCATAATATGACTAGAATACGGGAACTAATATAGCTAATTTTCAAATTATTACCTAAATTCTAATCACAAGATTTTTCTTGATTGTTCTTTCAATACTGGTATGTTTTATTCTGTAGAACTGCAGATGGCAGGTGCTATCTTGCTTACTGCAATGGCTGCAGGTGGAATCTCTTTGTGGATAAAACGAAGACGAGAGCAGCAAAAACTAGATGCTGCAGATGAGGCACAAGCCAACTAGTGCTAAAGTTATTGCAATATCTATTAGATAAAATACCATGAATGATTAGATAACTTTGATGAGACTGATAGTTGGCATTACTGGCAGTACAGGTGTAATCTATGGGGTTAGGCTGTTAGAAGTCTTAAAGAAATTAGGAGTAGAGACTCACCTGATAATGTCTGAATGGGCAATCAAGTGTCTTGCAATGGAGACAGAATTTCAGATTGGCTATGTAAAGTCACTTGCAACCACATCATCTGATGAATCAAACATGGCAGCAAGTGTTTCAAGTGGAACTCACAAGGTTGATGGAATGATTGTCGCACCATGTAGCATGAAAACATTATCTGCCATTGCAAATGGATATGATGACACTTTGGTTGCAAGAGCAGCAGGTGTAACAATAAAGGAATCTAGAAAATTAATTTTAATGGTTCGAGAAACCCCGCTTTCTGCAATCCATCTTGAAAACATGTTAAAGTTGTCAAGACTTGGAGTTGTAATACTGCCACCAGTGACAGAATTTTATACAAAACCAAAAACAATTGATGATATCGTAAATCACGGAGTTGGAAAGTGTTTGGACCAGTTTGATCTGGAGCACGGTTTATACCCTCGTTGGGGTACTTTCAAATTATAATTGGCTAAAGTTGTTTTTGAAAAGATCATAAAGGCTGACAGAAAAAAAGTTTTTGAAATTACTACAAACTATGAAAATTTCCAAAAAATTCTTCCGCAATACTATCCCTCAACTAGAACCATTTCAGTTAGGGGAAATCACTCACTTGTAGAAGAGCACTTGATGCTAGGAGAACAAGAGTTTGTAATTATGGCAAAGCATGTAGTTGACGAACCAGTCTTGCACGAACTCTACATTGTTGGCGGGGATGCAAAGGGCACTCATATCACAACAAAATATGAGCAGCTTCCAAATGAAACTAAATTGATTTTAGAGATTGATTGGAAGTTTAAAGGATTAAAGAAACTGGGTTTTGGCAAAGACAAGATTCCAAAGGAATATTCTAAAATGATTGACGAGTTTGCTGCTATTGCAGAGAATTAATCTTTATTTTCTTTATCTTTGAGGTCTTTAAGCTCTTTTTCGCCCTCAATCTTTCCTTTCTCATATTCGCCTTTTGCTTTTCCCAAAGTCTTTGCAAGTTCAGGGATTTTTTTTGCACCAAAAATAAACACTACTGCAATAATTATGATAAATATCCATTCTTGACCTTGGATGAAATTTGAAACTCCTTCAAACATTCTGATTGTTTATTGTTGATTTTGGATTTAAATGTTCGACATTTTGCGCTCGCTGCGCTCAATTACGACCATGCCTATGAGGTATAGTGCGATCATTGGTCCTGCAATAAACCACATTGTAACGCCGCTTCCATCTGGTGTGATAACAGCTCCAAATATGACAATTGCCACAATCGCATATCTTATGTTGCCTCGCCAAAATTTAGAGTCGACTATTCCTATTTTTGATACGGCATACATCACAAGTGGAAGCTGAAAAGATACTCCAAATGCCAACAAGAACTGTAAAACAAATGTAACAAAATCAATTACATTTAGAAATGTAACTAGTCCTGCAGACTCTCCGTATGTGTAAAGAAAATCTAAGATGTAAGGTATTACAAAAATATATGAAAATATGCATCCTGCAATAAATAACAGCAAAGCAGGAAGCGCGATGTTTCTTGCTATCTTGATCTCTTTTTCTTTTAGTGCTGGTGTGATAAATACGACCAACTCTCGAATAATAATTGGCATGCTTAGTGCAATTCCTGTAAGGGCTGCAACGTATATCTGCGCAAAGAATGCTTGGCCTGGTGCCGTTTGAATTAACTGCACATCTGCTGGAACCAAAGTTTCTCTCATGTGGTTTGTTATCTGTGCTGCAATGTTGTTTAGCGGGTCTGGAACTGGATAATACAATTGAATTCCGTTAATTTGAATTGGCTCTGCATGAAATGATATCAGAAACATTGTGATCACTCCGACTGATATTGCAATTCGTAAAACTATCTTTCTTAGTTGTTTTAGATGTTCATTGATTTCCTGAATGTCTGACATACCTGTCTTCGTCTAGACTGACATGTATCTATTTGCCTGGAATTGGAAGTAATTTTGCTTCAGGCAATCCCGCGTTTTTGAGCTCCTCTAGACTCAAATCTTGGAACTCTAAAGATATGATGGCCTTTGTCTTGAATTTCTGCTCCATGCTTTTTGCTAATGCTGCAATGTCTTTGCTGGAATAGATTTCCTTTGAATCTTTAAGAAATATTCTCTCTCCCTTTTCCATCTCTTTTCCTCCAAATTTTTCTTGCAGAAAACTAGTGATTGATGGTAGCTCTTTTCTTGGAATGTTGTTGTGATAGTAGGTGATTCCCTTGACTGATTCATAATCATATGGTGTGCCGTTTCTATACATGAAAAGACCTATGAAAATTGCCTGAACCTCTGGTTCTCTTACGCACTTTATCTCCCAGTTTAGTAGTTTCTCTTCGTTGTATACAAATTTCTCCATCTCGTCTGGAGTAATCTTCCAATATCTTGATCTTGACAATCTGTGGTATTCTTTTCTAATCTGATATAAATTTCAATGTTTGGCGATGTTTTTGCGTCGTTTAGTAATTACAACTTCTATGACTAGTCCTGCAACCACTACTATCAAAACAGTTACTGCAGACCAAAGTATCTGGACAATTGGATCAAATGTTTGAGTCATAGGTACAGCGTCCATCATTTGAGAAGACTGCATCATTGTATCTGCAGATTCTGACATTCTTGCCATCTCGTCTACTGGCAATGATTCCATTGCCACATCTGCAGACTCTTCTGGAATTGATTTGAGTGCCATCTGCGGAGCATCTGGAGGCATTGGGCTATTTTCCGATATGCCTCCATCTGGCATGACATTTCCTTTTTGAATTAGTTGTGATGAAAACCATGCTGCAATTGATGCGCCACCAAGTGTAGCCAGTCTGTGAATTCTCGTAAATGAATTAAATAATGACTTGCTCTTTTTTGCAGGCTCTGACATCATTGCAGGCAAGATGACTATTGCAAGCTTGTCTACAGTGTAAAACTTCATGTCATGAGACTTTGTATTTTTTCCAATGTTTGTAATTTTTACCACTCCGGCATCCTGCATCTTTTTTAAATGATAAATTACAAGTGGTAATGAGATTTCTGTCTTTTGTGATATTTGATTTGCAGTTAAAGAGTCGTTAAATAAAATTTTTAAAATTGCCCTGCTTGAATCAGAGCTAAGTATCTCCCCGATTGATTTTAGCTTTGAATCTTCAGTAGATAATATCTCTACTCTGTCTGCAATGCCTACTGTGTCTCCTGCCTCATTTTGGTCTATCTCTTTTTCAGAATTGTCTTTCATTGAACCAATAAAATTTTGAATCTCTTAATAATGCTTGTCGTTAAATCGAAATTTAATCAAACCTTATCTACAAAATTATTCATCATATAATCATGAAACATTCAAAACAAATCTTTACGGCAATGATTGCCGTACTGGTAGTCTCTGTAACTGTGGGTGCAATCTCTGTTACCCCAAATGCAGTAGCTCAAGAAGAAGTCACTCCTTTTCCATCAAGGGAAAAAGTGATCTCAGTTACCGGTAATGCAATCTCAAGCGTAAAGCCAAATCTTGCAAACATTAGTTTTGGTGTTGAAATTCAAGAAAAAACTGCCAAAGATGCACTGGCTTCAAACTCTGAATTGATGAACAAAGTGATTGCTGCCATAAAACAAGTAGGAATCACTGATTCGGAGATCAGCACATCTCAGTTTAACATCTATCCTGTGTATGACAATTATCAGGACAAGGAAACTGGAAGATATACCCAAGAACTAATTGGATATAGAGTAAGCAACATCATTCATGTTGAAACTCAAAAGCTTAACAGCCTAGCTGCCATCATTGATGGCGCAGTTGAGGCCGGTGTGAACAGAGTAGATAGCGTATACTTTTCACTATCTCCAGAACTTGCATCAAAACTCAAAGATGAACTTTTAGAAGAAGCAGTTCTAAATGCAAAGTCAAAAGCTGAAATGGCATTAGCTCCACTCAATTATAAAATAATTGGAGTAAAGGCAGTCTCTTTATCTGAATTTTCAATGCCATACCCAATGCCAATGTATGATATGGCATATGGTGAAGGATTTGCAAAATCTTCAGCCCCAACACCGATATTTTCATCTGACCAAGATGTCAATACAAGTGTAAACGTTGTCTTCCTAATTGGAAGCAACTAATTTTTTTCTTTTTTTAATCGTCTATACTTCCGCCCTGTCCAAACAAGACCGGCATGGTGTATGTGCTTGTAATGTTTTCAATCTTTCTTAAAATCTCTACAAACCTGTCTAGTCCATATTCTGCATCATGTTCTACTTTGACAAAAATATCGTATTTGCCCCAAATGCCATTTACTTCGATTACTCCCTTTATGCTTCTTAGATGAGTAATTATCTCCTTTTCGTGTCCTGGGTTACAAGTAAGTAAAATGTAAGTTTGCAATACGCTAGTATTGTCATCTCAACGATATAACCTATCGGTTATTTTTTAATTTGGAGATTGTTAATTTAGTCTCTCCAATTAGAACTGTCTTTACAGATTCTGAATGAAACCAGCACAGGTTCTCATTTGATAAACATTTGTAACACTTTCCAATGGAATCAAGTGATCTAGACAATTCCTCGTTTCTAAAAGAATCGTTTTCAAATGAATAATTCATTATTTTGTATAAACAATATTGGCATTTAACTAGATGTCATTTTCTATAGTCACATACGATTTTAGAAATTCCCGTAAATGGGAATTTTTTCCACTGCGATCATTATTCATAAACCCTTAAGTTCATACACTTTTTTAAAAAACCATTGAAATCAGCCACAGTTATTGTGTATGTTCTTGGAGCAATCGCTATTTTGGGAGTACTTGCAGGACTGCACCAAATAGTAACATATCAAGCTGAAATCGCATTTGAGGATTTTGAGTCAAAACAAAAGCTGTCTGATATCAAAGAACAGACAACCCCAAAACCAGTAATAGAAAACAAGACAACTGCTGAAACTGAAAAATGATTCCTTCTTGAAATCTTGTAGGAAGATAGATTAACCTCTTTTTGATTTTCCAACTTGTTGGCTGTCTTTAATGTTCATGTAACCATTGAAAACAAACCTGGCATTAGCGATCCTGAAGGTGAAACAATCCTAAATGACTTGGTACTAAAAGGCGGAGATTCTTCAATATCTAAAATAAAGACTGCAAAGATGCTAAAATTTACAATCAAAGAAAAAGATAAAAAATCTGCACAAACAAAGGTGCAAAAAATATGTGACGAATTAAGAATTTACAATCCGATGGTAAGTAAAGTCACAATTGATGTCTTTGATGCATAGTGTTTTACTTCATAGCGATCAATTAATTATTGATTTTTAGGTTTTTTGACTAGACTCAAATTAAATATCTCTGTCGATAAATCAAAGTGTGAAGGTAGGGGTTATCGTTTTTCCAGGAAGCAACTGCGATCGTGACATGTATCATGTATTGACTGATGTTTTTAATCTGGATGCCCAGTATTTTTGGCATGAGAAAGGACTGCCAAAAAATATCGATGCGGTGATCCTTCCAGGTGGATTTTCTTATGGTGATAGACTAAGGTCTGGGGCAATTGCAGCTCATAGCCCAATAATTAACGATGTAAGAAAGATGGCAGACAAAGGAATTCCTATTTTGGGTGTATGCAACGGATTCCAAATTCTAGTTGAGGCAGGCCTGCTTCCAGGTGCATTGCTCAAAAACACATCGCTGAATTTTATGTGTGGCTGGACTAATTTGATAGTTGAAAACAACAAGACTCCATTTACAAACAAATTGAAACTAAATCAAAAGATTCCAATTCCAATTGCAAATGGTGAGGGCAGATATTATGTCGATGATGATACTTTGAAAAAATTAAAGAAAAATAATCAAATTGTTTTTAGATACGAGCAAGTGATAAACGGCTCAACTGATAGAATAGCCGGTGTTTGCAACGAGGATGGAAATGTTGTTGGAATGATGCCTCATCCAGAAAGAGCAGCCGAGTCTGCAATTAACCCAATTGACAATAAACCGTCTTCTCTAATTTTTGAATCACTGATTAAAACAATTGGTGTTAAAAGTTGAGTCTAGAACCACAAGAACTAGATGATCTTACATCAAAGATTGGACGAAAGCCAACATCTACTGAATTACAAATCGTAGCTGCTGAATGGTCAGAGCACTGCTCATACAAGTCATCAAAGAAACATCTCAAAATGTTACCAATGAAAGGGCCTCTGGTAATTTCTGAAAAGGGATATGATTCTGGAGTGCTTGATGTTGGAGATGGTTATGTAATTACAGCTCACATTGAAAGTCACAACCATCCATCTGCAGTTGAGCCTTATGGCGGAGCTGCAACTGGTGTTGGTGGTGTTATTCGAGATATCTTGTCTGCTGGAACCAGACCCATTGCAATTTTTGATGGTCTGAGATTTGGAGACATTGAAAAAGATTTGCAAGCAAGATGGCTTTTTAAAAATGCAGTTACCGGAATTGCCGATTATGGAAACTGTCTTGGAATTCCAACAATTGGTGGTGAGGTTGAATTTGATCAATGTTATACAAATTATGCCCTAGTTGATGTTGCAGCAATTGGATTTGGCAAGAAATCAAATCTGATAAAAAATCATGCCAAAAAAGGCGATATTGTAGTTTTACTTGGCGGCTCTACTGGAAGAGACGGAATAGGCGGCTCTCAGTTTGCATCTGATTCTCTAGAGTCTGAAAACAGATCAGCAGTACAAATCCCAGATCCATTTATTGAAAAATTAATCATCGAGGCAATTCTTGAGGCAAGAAATCAGAAACTAATTCATGCAATGAAGGACCTTGGCGGCGGAGGACTGTCATGTGCAGTTTCTGAAACTGCAGATGCCTTATCCATTGGAATTGAGATGGACGTAAACAAGGTTCACACAAGGGAGTCTGACATGAACCCTGATGAGATAATGGTATCTGAGTCTCAGGAGAGAATGCTAATTGTTACAAATAAAGAGAAACTAAAAAAACTACAAGAAATCTGCAAGAAATTTCGCATATCTTGTTCTGTAATTGGCCATGTGACTTTTGATAATATGATGCATGTAAAGCAGGGCAGCAAGACTTGTGCAAACCTTCCAACTGACGTTGTTGCAAATGCCAGACTTTTAGACAGACCGTCAAAAAAACCCGCATATCTAGAAAAGATAGAACAAGAAAAGAAACTCAAACCAATTTCTGATTATTCAAAAATGATGATGAAGTTTCTTGCATCTCCAAACATTGCTAGCAAAATTTGGGTGTATGGCCAATATGATCATGAGGTAGGAATTAGAACTGTAGTAAAACCTGGCAAAGACGCATCTGTCCTTAGATTAGATAATGGTAAATTTTTGTCTGCAAAAATTGATGGAAATCCAAAGCATTGCTACATCAATCCAAGGGAGGGTGCAATTGGATGCTTTGAGGAAGCATGCAGAAATGTCGTATGCACTGGAGCAAAACCAATTGGAATGCTTGATCATCTGCAGTTTGGAAATCCAGAAGACCCTGAAATCTTTTGGACATTTTTAGAATCATTAAAAGGAATTACTGATTTTGCAAAATATTTTGAAATTCCATGTGTTGGCGGAAAGGTCAGTCTGTACAATGAGACTCCAACCGGACCGATAAAGCCTACCCCTATTATTGGAATCTTGGGCTTGATTGACAAGGCACCACTGTTCTCTCATAAGATAGATGCTGGCGATACTCTGGTGATAATTGGTGATACAAAAGATGAGATGGGCGGCTCTGAATATTTTGAGTATGTCCACAAGTTTGTTGGCGGAAAATGTCCAGTTGTAAATTTTTCAGAATCCAAATCCCACATGGATGTGGTGTTGAATGTGATTGGCAAAGGACTGCTAAAGGCAGCACATGATTGCTCCAAAGGCGGTCTTGCAGTTGCCGTTTCAGAACTTTGCATGACATATCAAATTGGATGCAACGTATCACTTGAAAAGATACCTGGACCAAAACTTGAAGTTGACAGAGTATTGTTTTCTGAATCTCATTCAAGATATCTCCTAGTTGTAGACAAGAAAAACCTCCAAAAACTAGACGATGTTCTCAAAAAGAGCAAAGTGTCTTACAAAATGATTGGAACATTTGGCGGTGAAAACATCAAACTAAACAAAGCAAACAAACCGATCATAGATCTAAGAGTTGATAAGGCTCAAAAAACTTGGTTTAATTCGTTAAGGGAGTTGGTAGTTCATGGTTAAGGAGAATTGTGGCGTAGTTGGAATTTTCAGTCTTAGTGGAACTAATGTTGTTCCGATGGCAATTGATGCACTAAGGGCTTTACAGCATAGAGGGCAAGAGGCCTGGGGCATTGCAATTCCAAACAAAGAACCACTAAAAAGATTGGGCCTTGTTTCTGGAGCATCTTCAGAGTTTAAGAGAATCTGCGAGGAATATGCTTCTCCTGCAGTTATTGGTCATGTTCGTTATTCTACAATGGGCCGAAGTACTCTTGAAAATGCACAACCACTCAAAGTAAAGGATCTATGCATAGCTCATAATGGAACAATTGCAAATGTACAAGAACTATCAAATTTGGTAGGCGGCTGTTCGTTTACTCCTCAAAATGCTAGTGATACTTTGGTTGCAGCACAAAGACTAGTATCATTAATTTCTGAGAATGGTCAGATGGGAAAAGCATTATCAATTTTAAAAAATGAGATGGTTGGCTCTTATTGTTTTACATTTATCTCTGATGATAATTCCGTATTTGCCGCAAGAGATCCTAAAGGATTCAGACCAATGGTTTTGGGGTACAAGGAATCAGATGACACATACATTGTAGCATCAGAATCATCTGCGGTTTCTGCAGTTGGTGCAAAAATGCAACGCGATGTAATTCCAGGTGAGCTTATCAAACTTAGCAAAAACGGTTTAGAGACTGAAAGATTCTCAGAAGACACATCAAGGGCTCACTGCTCTTTTGAATTTACATATTTTGCACATCCCTCAAGTAACATGGAGGGTGCCAACATCTACATCTCTAGAAAAAACATTGGACGATTTTTGGCAAAGAAATTTCCAATAAGAGATGCAGACCTTGTAATTCCGGTTCCAGATTCTGCACGACCTGCAGCTTTGGGATATGCTCAAGAGTTGGGAATTACTTTTGATGAGGGATTACTCAAAGACAGATACAGCAAGAAAGGACCACTTCGTAGTTTTATTGAACCACACCAAAGCGATAGAATTGAAATTAACAGATGGATTATTCCAATTAAAGAAATCATTGCAGGAAAACATGTCGTAGTAATCGATGATAGTCTAGTGAGGGGAACTAGCTCAAAGGCAATTATTCAAGCACTAAGACGAGCTGGTGCAAAAAAAATCAGCATGGTGATTACATACCCTCCAATCAAATTTCCATGTTATGCTGGAATTGACTTTCCTTCTCAAGATGAGTTGGCTACATTTTCTGACGGAAAGGAGATGGATGATGTTGAATTGACCGAAATGGTGCGAAAAAGTATCGGTGCTGACTTTTTGGGGTATAACGATGCTGAAAATTTGGCAGCGGCTGTCGGAATCCCTAAAGATTCAATGTGTTTTACATGCTCGTCTGGAAACTATGACTCGCTAGGAATTACCCCAGAGTTTAAAACACGTCTTGAGATGAAGGGTGAATAAGTTGGAAACCGCATATGTTCTTGTAAAAAGTCAGGTAGCCCATGAGATGGATGTAATGGGCGAATTGCTAAAAATTGATAACGTAAAAGAGGCAAGAGGAACATTTGG
>CAZQXU010000037.1:0-3809 GCA_964597385.1 uncultured Nitrosopumilaceae archaeon
TCTTATCCAACATCTGATCCTAAAGTATCCACTTATGGTAACTCTACTGGTGTCATTAAAGCTCCAATATCTAGACCATATTGGATTGAAAGTAATTCTGTTGGACAGCTAGTGTTTAACGAACAAACTGCAAATAGTATTGCAGTATTAGATCCAAAAACTGATTCTCTTGTAGAGTATCTTATTCCATCAAAAAATCCAGCCTGGGGAGACTGTGATCTCAAGTTTAACTGTGGTTTAGCTCAGGTCTTTGACTTTGCTATATACAAAAATAAAATCTGGTTTACTGAATGGGTGGAAAATAAAATTGGTGTAGTTGACACTTCTGTACCTTTGCCATTTGATGTAATTCTTGACACTCAAGACATCTCACTTCTCCCTGGAGAATCAAAAAACATCTCTCTGACAATCACACCTCAGAGTACAGTTACTGAAAATGTCTCTTTGATACTATCTGACTATGTAACATTTTTAGATGCTACAAGTGAATCTCATTCTTTCCAGCTAAGCATCCCAAAAACTGTAGATGTAAAAATTTCTGCATCTGATGAAGCAGCTCCTGGAACCTACAAAGTATTGGTAGGCGCTCAAATTGAAGATGTCTCAATTAGCAAATTTGTTACAGTGACAATCTCACCGTGATACCAAAAATAGATTCTCAAATAGGAATCTTAGTTTATAGTACAAAATTTAATGGAATTGGTGGACGAATTAAAGACGAAGCTGAACATTTTAATGTAAACGAAGTACTCTCACCAAAATCACTTAAATCAATTATTTCACAAGATGGTTATGCTGTCTACAAACTAAAAAAAAGAAAAATAGACACCAACCATGCATTATCTGATATTTTTAAAAAAACAGGAATTAGATTAAAATCGCTTGGATTAAAGGATGCATCAGCAGTTACTGAACAATTTGTTTGCTCTGATAGCAAAAGTAAATCAATTGACAATTATTCTTCTGAAAAATATTCTCTTGAAAAAATTGGTCATGTAAAAAAACCTCTATCAAAAAAAGATATGATTGGTAATCATTTTAGCATTAAAATTTCAGACTGCATTGGAAATTTATCTGATTTTACAGAATATAATAAAATTCTAAATTTTTACGGATATCAGCGATTTGGCTCCAAAAGAGCCGTAACTCATCTTATTGGCAAGGCCCTTTTACAACGAAATTTCAAAAAAGCAGTAAATTTACTCTTGTCTTTTACCTCTACTTATGACTCTAAAGAAAATACTGAGATAAGAGAAAAACTTGCAGACCCTTCAAACTACAAAAAATGCTTGGACCAAGTTCCTCCGCAAATGGATGTTGAAAGAATTGTACTCCAAGAAATGATTGAACATGATGATCCACAAAAAGCAATACATGCAGTACCATTACCTTTACGAAGATTTTACGTTCAAGCTTACCAATCTTTTCTTTTTAATCATGCTTTAAGTGCCGCATTTAGTGACGGTGAAGATCTCTTTGCGGCTCAAGAAGGTGATGTTTGTTATGACTCTCACGGAATAATTGGAAAATATGTTAAAGGACTAGATCAATTTCTTGCTTTACCTTTTGTAGGTTATTCCTATTACAAAAAAACTCGCTTTGATTTTCAGATATCAAAAATTCTACAATCTGAAGAAATTACTCCCAAAGATTTTTTCATCAAAGAGATGCAGGAAATTAGCAGTGAAGGGGGATTTAGACAAGCTGCAATTCAATGTACTGATTATTCCTCAAAAGATACTACAGTAGAGTTTACTTTATCTCGAGGTTCATTTGCTACTATAGTTCTTCGTGAAATTATGAAACCTGAAGATCCGCTAGGATCTGGATTTTGAGATCGTAGAATCTTTTTTAAGATGTCTTTAAGTTGTAGTGTTTTTCATTGCAATTGAAATGGAAAAAGCATACATGCTGATTAGCTGTGAAATTGGAGAAGAACATTCAATCTATCTCCAACTCAAAAATATTCCAGAAATTAAAGACTGCACCATTACATTTGGAAATTATGACATTGTAGTTTCATTAGAAACTGAATCTATGACCCAATTAAATAATATAATTTCAACAAAGATTCGTAAAGTGGGAAAAATCCGTAGTACTATAACTCTTCGAGTTACCGCTTAGATTTTTTAATAAATCTTAAACTAATTCCAATTGCCATGATTATAGTTCCTATTACCGCAATCTGAATTCCGTAGTTGACCCATTGTGGATTTGAATACATAAACGATGATTCTGGGCCTACTATTGATTGGCCTTGAAGATGAAAAATTACACCCATAATTGTTATTCCTACACCTGCCAAAGTAATCAATTTCATTGAATTTGTTAGGCTGAAGTCTGTAAAAAGGGTAAAGAGAATTGATACTTTGACCAAATGATTTTTCGACTTGATCTTTAATGATTTTGTTCTGATTCTTAAAAATGTACAATTGGGAATACGACCAGGCAGCATCTGGTGACCGTAAATATCTTAATTTGATCTTGTTTGTAGTATCTGCATCTGTTGCCATACTTTTGTTTCTAGTGTTTTACCCTCAAATTGAAGCAATCAACCAAGAATCTCCAATTTTGATTAATCTGATGTTTTTACCAGCAGCTGCAATCGGATTTCTTTACGGTGTGAGAATTACTGAGCGAGCCATAAAACCAAGTGAGATACGCAGTCCACTCAAAAGGTCCATTGCTAAAACATTCTTGTTCTTCTTTGTTATAGGAAGTATGTTCAGTGCGGTAAACTTTGCATTAAACGGAGGAAGTACAATGCCTGAATCTGATATATTGAAAGATGGTCTTCTTCCATGGTTAAATGAGTATGTAACTGCAAACGGGGGTGCAACTTTTCTGATTCTTACTAGCATTGCATTGATGGCAGGTGCCACAAAGAGAATTGTTGGAATGAATGACGGTGTACTCAATAAACTTGTAACATGCGTTGGAACCTTTATCTTCTTTACCATGCTGATTCTCAGTTTTACAAAATCTGATCATACGTCTTCGGCTGTATTTTTGTATACTTTTTACCATGCAGGAATCGTTGGTGGTGCATTTTATGCAATGAATAAACTAACTAAAAATCTCAACACCATGGAAGATTTTGCAAACGGTTACTAGGTTATTTTCTAAATTATTGTAATTTTTTAATTTCTTTTTTAGTATCTTCTATTGATTTCCATAAAATTTTACTATCTTCATACAACCTATTTGCCATCTCTATGTTTTTGTTTTTTCTGGCATTTTCATATAATTTGCATTTTTGTTTATGATGTTCAATTAACAAATCTAGTTTCTCTTGCAATTGCATGATTTCGGAATTTTTAGGAAACTCATAATCATTCATGGATTACTTTAGTGAAATCAATCTAATATGCTTTAGTGATAAATTGTCTTAAAATAAATTCAATTTTCTATTCTGGTCTTGAACTTATTTGCCCAAATCTACATAAATTCCAGATACTTCGTTGTTAATTCGATCCCAGTATTTCTCACAATCTTTTGATTTGAAATCAATTGCTTTACATTCTTCAAAATGAGCCGTATTTCCCCTCTGGATATTATCTCCAAAAAGCACATCTGCGCCTATTGCTAATGCAATAAGGGCAATTGCTGTAAGACTTGCTGCTACCAAAATCATACTATACCCTACTTGAGCATGATTGTGAGGTTCTTTCATTCAACAAAAATCTTATTCTCTTGAATTTATTCTTTTCAAGAAGTTAATTACGATCAAATCTTGGCACTATTTTCATTATACTAGCAAAAAACAAAAGTCAGTAATCTGATCTATATTCATTGAGTATTCAAATTCT
>CAZQXU010000037.1:3909-7777 GCA_964597385.1 uncultured Nitrosopumilaceae archaeon
TATCTGTTATTTAAGCCCCTAAACTTTGAACACGTCCTATTCTTCCATTATCTAATTCTACTTTAATCCCATGAGGATGAAATTTACTTGATGTGAGAATTCTTTTTACCACTCCTTCAGTCAAGTTTCCAGTTCTTTGATCTTGTTTTTGAACAATCTTTACTTTAGTTCCAATTTTTATTTTATCTCTTGATGGTATTTCATTCAATAACATTTGGCAGAAATGAAAGATTCTAAATCTTTGGTTAGATAAAATATTCGGAGTTTTGAGTTTTACTCAAAACAATTTACTAGTTTTGTCTGTGATTTTGGAAACATTCTCTGCAATATACAGGTCTGTCGTCTTTTGGTTTGAATGGTATTTGACATTCATTGCCACAGTCACCACAGGTTGCAGTAAACATTTCTCTTGGTCTATCATCTCTACTGAATCTGGAGCCTCTATCACTTGATCCTCTGCCATAACTTGATCTACCGCCATAACTTGATCTTCCGCCAAATCTAGAACCGCCGGAGCGTTCTTGAGGTTTATGCTTTTGGAAACATTCTCTGCAATATACAGGTCTGTCGTCTTTTGGTTTGAATGGTATTTGACATTCATTGCCACAGTCACCACAGGTTGCAGTAAACATTTCTCTTGGGCCATCTCTATCGAAGGGCATATCTTTCTAAAGCTCCTTGAAATTGTGTCGTAATTAAACTATTGTAAACCCATTTGAATCAAAATATGCCTAAAATTTGCTCTAATTTTGCCTCTTTTACCATGTTTGGTTATACCCAAATAATTGTAAAAATCCATCTATCTCCATGAAGGGAATATTTATGATTGGAGTATCTGGCTCTGGCAAAACTACTTGGGTTAATTCCCATAAGGAATACGTCGCGTGTTCTACTGATTTTGTAATTGAAGAATTGGCTGATATTATGGGAATTTCATATACTCAAGCATTTGATTATATACAAAATAAAAAAAAATTTGATTACATTACAGCTAAATTTTTTGAAAAGATACATGATTGCATTTTAAATGATAAAGATTTTGTAATTGATCGAACTCACTTAAAACGTCACATTCGAATTTCTCTGATTAATGAATTAAAGTCATTTGCATTAGAACATGGAAAAAACTTGGAATTAAGTGCAGTTAGTTTTGAATTGCCAAAAAATGTAATATTTGAGAGATTAAAAAATAGAGAAAAAAAGAGTGGAAAATCTATACCAAAAGAGGTAATTCTAGACCAAATCAATTCATTTGATATTCCAACTTTGGATGAGGGATTTGTTTCAATAGAGAGAATTACATAATTCTTGTTAAGTGGTTTTAAGATAAATCTTGTAAATTTATGAAATTTTGTTTATTAAAAAATAAAAAAATATTTTTGATTAATTGAGTTTTGCTTTTGCTTTTTTAATCTGTCTCATTTCTTCGGCAAGATGACTTTTGAGCAATCTTTCATGATCTTTTCTGTGAGCACTGTATGCTTTGTTTATTGCCTGTTTTGTTTTTGCCTTTTTTAATGCAGTAGTAAATTTTTTGTGGATTGTATTTACTTGTGCTGTGTAATTTGCCATGATTATTCTTGTATCTAACAGTACATTAATGTTGATTTTGTCTAAAATTTTGTTTTATTTTTAATTATTTGAGTTTTTAATTTTTTTACAATAAATTTTATGAAAAATTATTCTCCATAATAGATTCCATCGTCGTCGTAATCTAATTCTCCTTCGATAAAATCATCTACTTCGAGTTTTGGTGTTTTTGCCATGATTGATAGTTGTTATGTGAAAGTATAATCAAATCACAATGTTTTCTTGTAATCCTATAGTAAATCAATAATCTATATAGGTAATCTTGAGCCTATTTTGCAGACTAGGGTATCAATACCGCTCTTGCCTGAATCTGAGAGTCTTTTAGTTTCTTGAGAACCTCATTTGCTTTTTCAAGAGGATAAGTTTCTGTAATTACCGTTAGATTGTTTTCATCACATATCTTGATTACTTGTTCCATATCTTTAGTTGAACCAATTACAGTTCCGCGAATTGTCTTTTCTTCAAATGCAAAAAATGTTGGATTCTTTCCAACTGTTGCAATTACGATTAATCCTCCTTTTTTTACTGATTTTATTGCAACATCCGTTACTACATCTGCTGGTGCAAAGACAATTGCAGCATCTAGCATTCCATGTTTGTTTTTTAACTCGTCTAGAAATTCTTGTTTATCTGAAAATACCATAGCGTCAATTGCTCCTAATTTCTTTGCAACATCTAGATGGTTTTTACTACGTGAAAATGCAATAACATCCGATCCTTCTACTTTGGCAAACTGTACTGCCATATGGCCCACACCCCCAATTCCAAAGATTCCAATCTTTTTGTGAGATTTTGGTTCTGCTGCTTTTACTGCTTTGTAAGCTGTAATTCCTGCACAAAATAATGGAGCAGCATATTCTGCTTTCATTTTATCTGGAATCTTTGTTGCAAAATCCTGTGAAACTGTAATGTATTCAGAATATCCTCCTCTAAGTGATTCTCCTGTAATTTCTGAAGATTCACAAAGTTGTTCCTTACCTTCTTTACAATACTGACATGTCTTACAAGCTTCAAGCAGTGGAGTGATTCCAGCTCTATCTCCCACTTTGAATTTAGTTACATTACTGCCAATTTCAATAATTTTTCCTACTAATTCATGACCTGGTACTGTAGGTAAAGTCGGTGGAATTCCAATATCTTTCCAATCCCCCTCGATTCCATGTAATTGAGAATGGCAAACCCCACAAGCCTCAATTTTTATTAAAATTTCATCAGGTCTTTTGATTTCATGTCTATCTATTTCAGTTAATTTCAGAGGATTTGTCTCAATTGGCGCACAATTAGATAGCACCATGGCTCGCATTTTATTCATATTTAGCTGTTTTTTGCGTGAAATTTTAAGATTTATTCTTCGTTATCATCGAAATGAGAAATCTCAGATTAGTTTTTTATGTATGATTTTGATATCTGAATTAATGGTTTTTTCTAAAGTTGAACCATCTTATTTTTCAAAGGATGGATGCAGAATTATTTGGAGTGGGGTTGATGAAGATGATATTGATACTGTTGTATTAAACAAAGAGGAGCTAGATCAGTTAGTTGAAATTCTAAAAAACAATAACGTAGGTAAAGTAGAACTAGAAGATAATTTTAGTGAAATTTTAATAAATTCCGATGTTGTTCAGTTTAGACTAAAAGACAGAGATCAGCTTGAAGCAAATACAAGAGAATTTAGGGAAAAAATTTTAGAATATGCAAAAATTCCACATGAGCCATTATATGTTCAAGTTTTCCCAAAAGAATTCTATCCCTCTGTATGGATTCAAAAAGATGATGATGCAAAGCCATCTGAAAAAAAATCTCAAAAACCAACATCTCTTCTTAATGCAATACTGTCAAGCAAAACAAAAGAAGCCGAAGTATCTGAAT
Organism: uncultured Nitrosopumilaceae archaeon; assembly: GCA_964597385.1. Taxonomy (GTDB): domain Archaea; phylum Thermoproteota; class Nitrososphaeria; order Nitrososphaerales; family Nitrosopumilaceae; genus Nitrosarchaeum. The sequence goes on from CAZQXU010000037.1 coordinate 7,369, forward strand.
CTGATATATTTAGAATCATTTCTACAAGACGTTCTACAAGAAAATTTTCTAAAACAAAGGTCGAAGACTGGAAGATTGAAAAGATTTTGGCAGCAGCTGATACTGCTCCATCTGCTGGAAACTTTCAGGGATTAGAAGTATTTTATGTAAAAAGTAAAAAAGCAAAAGAGGCACTTGTGGAGGCTGCAAATCGTCAACCCTTTGTTAATGCTCCTTTGGTTTTGGTTTTTTGTATGAATCCTAGTAGGGTAAAGATGAACTTTTCACCTGAAATGCTTGCAAAGTTTTCTCTACAAGATGCTACTTTGGCAGCATCTTACTCTCAATTGGTAGCAACAGCTTTGGGATTAAGCTCTATCTGGATTGGAATGATTGATGAAGATAAAGTAAAACAAGTTCTTGGAACTGA
>CAZQXU010000037.1:7877-9881 GCA_964597385.1 uncultured Nitrosopumilaceae archaeon
GGTTATTCTAACCTACTAAGTAAGTAATTACTACCATATTTAAATAATTAACAGTGCATACTATATCGTGAAACAAAACACAAATCAAAATCTAGTAAAAAATACAACAAAGACTCGTTCAGTATTGCAAGTTACTAATGCAAAAACAACATTAGAAGGTGAAGGATTTGTGGTACACAGAGCATTTCCAAATGGCAGCCTTAGAGAAGTTGATCCGTTTCTTTTGTTAGATGAGATGGGCCCAATTGAAATATCTGCTGGAGAAGCTAAAGGTGCACCGGATCATCCTCATAGGGGATTTGAAACTGTTACATACATGATTGATGGCGTATTTGAACACAAAGACTCGCAAGGTAATTCTGGAAAAATAAAAACAGGTGACATTCAATGGATGACAGCTGGTTCTGGTGTAATTCATTCAGAGATGCCAGAAAAAGAATTTTCACAGAAAGGTGGAACATTACATGGATTTCAGTTATGGGTAAACTTGCCAAAAAAAGACAAGATGATGAATCCACGTTATCAGGATTTACCAGCAAATAAAATTCCAATTGCACAAAAGGATGGTGTCAAGGTTAAAGTAATTGCAGGAGAATCCATGGGAGAAAAAGCAATCATCGATACAAGAACTCCTATCATGTATCTTCATTTTACTTTACAACCAAATGCCAAAGTGACCCAAACTATTCCTCAAAACTATAATGCATTTGCATATGTCATAAATGGAAAAGGATTGTTTGGAGACAAACAAATTTCTGCTCACAAAGAGCAGATTGTTTTATTTGAACAAGATGGAAATGAGATAACAATCAAAGCTTCCAATGAAATATCATCGTCTTTGGATGTTCTTTTGATTGCAGGTATTCCTCTAGGTGAACCTGTTGTTCGTTATGGACCATTTGTAATGAATACTGAAGATGAAATTAAACAAGCAATACAGGATTACAACACTGGGAAGATGGGTAAAATTGACTTTTAAAATAAATTCAATTCTAAACTCTTCTCACAACTTCCTTTTTATAATTAGATAGTATTTTGCTACTAGGTATGGAAACAGAATTTGAGAAAGAGGCAAGGACACGTAACCACGTAGAATGTAAGGCTGATGAAATATGGAGCGTTCTTGGAAAGACTTGGGCTCTGTTGATTTTAAAAAAACTTTCAGAAAGTAATTCTACTAGATTCAATGAAATAAAAAAAGCCATGCCAATGATAAGTAACACCGTATTATCTGAGAGATTACGTGATCTTGAAGAACATGGGTTAATTGTAAAAAAAATTTATGCTCAAGTACCAATACGTGTAGAATATAGCATTACAAAACAGGCACAAGATCTTGGGAAAATTCTAAAACAGCTTGATAAATGGGTTGAACAAAGAAAAAAGAAAAGCTCACAAAGAAACAACGAGTAAATTATCTTACAACTAAATATTATGCAGATTTGAAAAATGTTTTTATCTCTTCAAGTGTATAGTATAACCTTGTCAAAAAACACCAAACCCGATGAATCTCCAATTTCAATCTGCGACATTATGAAAAACAGAACATCTGAAATAGTTCAAAAAATGGAATGTCAACTGCCATTAACTATGCAACAATATTCTGATTTGTATACAGCATATCTTCATTCATTTGATGACATGTTTGGTACATGTTATATCTCACAAAAAGAATTCTTTGATAAACTAAATATTCCACAAGAAACTTTGAAGGAATTTGACAAATATTTAGAGTCATTAAGTAAATCATATCAGAATTGGATTGATTTAGGCTCAAAATATCGGCAGTCGTATGTGGATACAAAATTATCTATGGTAAAATCATATGATCAATTTGTTCACATTGCAATGAATTCATTTGCTCAAACTTGGGCAAAATTCAATGAGATGCACAATTGCAAATCCTAGAAAACTTGTTAAATAACAATTACTGAATTTATTTATGATTCCAAAAATACTTGCATTTGCAGGTAGCACTAGAACTGAATCATTTAACAAAAAACT
>CAZQXU010000038.1:0-5006 GCA_964597385.1 uncultured Nitrosopumilaceae archaeon
TTTTCTCCATTTTGAAATTTACCTGAATTATCTCCTATAACAATTATTCTGTTATTTGATAGGTGTAATCTCTTCCGAAAGGGATATGAGATGACCGCACTTGAAGATCATATCTTGGTCTTTGAAGCAATTTTGTATCTTGCCGTTTTGATTATTGCTGCAAAATTGTTAGGCGAATTTATGCATAGAATTAATCAGCCCACGATAATAGGAAATGTTCTTGCAGGGATTATAGTTGGCCCTGCACTATTGGCTATTGTTGAGCCAATTAACGCAATAGAGCTTTTTACCTCAATTGGAGTATTTTTCTTATTTTTCTTAATTGGTCTCCAAGAAATTGATCTCGCTGGAATATTTCGTGTGATGAGAGGTAGAATTTTTGCAGGTTCTGCCGTGGCATTTTTAATACCATTTTTTGTTGCAGGTTTTTTTGGGCTATCTTTAGACATGAATTTTACACAAGCCTTTGCTATTGGAAGCGTAATTGCCGCATCAAGTCTTGGTGTTACTGCAAAGATACTGAGTGATCTTGGTAAACTAAAATCTGCAATCGGTCTTGAAATTTTTACTGTTACTGCAATTGTAGAATTTATTGCAATTATTGTAACTAGTGTGTTGATTCAGGTAAATTCAAGCGACACACCAGTTGTTTCAGAATTTTTCTGGTTATTTGCAAAGATGATAATATTTTTTGCAGTTGCTGGTTTACTTTCAGTTTATGTTTTACCAAAGTTTTTCCGTATGTTGAAAAAACATCTTCGTGGGAAGCAAATTTATTTTGGTGTTATAATCGGCGTTATTTTACTTGTAGCGTATCTTGCTGAAATTAGTGGAATTCATGGTGCAGTTGGCGCCCTGCTTTTGGGAATCGCTATGTCTAGAATGGCTAAAGATGAATATTCTGATATCTCGACAAACATTGGTGTAATAGGCCATGGACTTTTCATTCCAATCTTCTTTGCAGGTATTGGTCTTCATTTTAGTCTTGGTTTTCTAAATCTAGATTTGTGGATTATCGCTGTGTTTATTGGAATAATAATTGGTGTGAAATTTGTAAGCTCTTACATTGCTGTTCGTATTGCAAAGATGCGTCCTGCTACAACTGTAGCCTACGGTGTGATGGCAAAAGGCGCAGTAGATTTGGCTTTGATGCTATCTTTGCTACAGGCTCACATCTTGGATGATGAATTATTCTCTCTTCTAGTATTTGGTACCCTTTTGACTATGGTGATATCTAGTGTTGAGCTCCAACGAAAGTTAAAGAAAATAATTCATGTAAAAGTAGGAACCTTAGAGCTTGGTTTATTGCCGATTTATTTTAGAAGAGTAGTATCTGATGTACCTGCAATTGCTGTAATTGTTACTGATTTTCCAAGGACAACACCATTGCTCACAGTTAAGGCATTTCTAGAACAGAATGATCTTAACAAAAAGCCATTTCTAGTAATTGATGCTAATGACAAACTTGTAGGACTTGTTTCTAAACGAGAAATTAACAGATATCATAAAAAAACATTTGATGCAATTACTATTGATGATGTAATGTACAAAAAAGTTTACACCGTATCACCTGACGAATATCTGTATTCAGTAATTCAAAAAATGAATTCTCATCCTTTTGATATAATTCCAGTAATTGATCCTGTAAATGAACATGTTATTGGAATTGTAACAACTCAAAGTATCATGAATTTGTTAACTGAAACTCAGAAATCCTAACTCTAAATTTTAAAATAAAAAATAAAAAAGATTAATCCCTATTGAAAGGGATCAATGAAAGGACAGTTTACTATGTGATCCCTGTCCATTGGCCTTGCTAAACTGCTGTCAATCAAACCTGCTTTTTGGTATGCTGTGATGTCTGAAATGTTTTCAAGCAATGCTGAGTTGTTTGCGTCCTTCCAACTAATTACATTGATTCTCCACATAGGAGAATAGTTTGCATCACCTGGTGCCCCTGCTGCAATTCCTGCTTGGAATCCCATTGGACCTGAACCCTTAATTCCATTTGTGAATTGAAACAGATCAACCGCTGCTGAATTTGCAATAAGACTGGCAGATGTTGGTGAGCTAATTACACCCATCATCTCTGCTGGACCTGAAGGTGTTGCATCAGTTACAATGTAGTAAATGGTTCTTCCATCTGGACCCCAGCCTCTATGTGCAATGAATGTTACAGTTTTTCCTTCAGTATCGATATCTAGAACTTGTCCTCCGCCGTATGGTGTATGATCAGAAAGTGTTTTGTCTTCTTTTACCATCATTTGTCCATCTGGCCAAACAATTTGTGGCATATTTATGACCACTTCTAATGGTGTCAATGATATCTCTCCTTTTTTCTCTGCATCCATTATTGCTTTTTCAGAATTTAATATTCTTGGGGTTGTACTCTCTTTCCATGTTACATGAACATGTGATGTGAGCGCACTGTATACATCCGGTTGTGCAGGAGTACTGGTAAATACTTCACCTTGGTATCCGTGAACTCCGTCACCAGTAATTCCATTTGTAAACATGTATGTTTTTGAGAGTGCTTTTGCAGGAGTATTCTTTAGTAATGGAGCTAGCTCTACTTTCCATTTTTGATTCTTTGTTATAATGTCTGCATGTGTTTTATCACTAGAATCTGTAATGATAAAATAAACATCGCCTCCGTTATAGAATCCTTTATGCAATGGAATCTTTGCTGGAACATTTGCACGTGATAGTTTTAAAACAGAACCTGCATCTGCAGACATTTCTGTTTTCTCCATCATGTGATTATCATCCATCATCTCTTTTTCAGACATTTTTTTGTCCATCATCTCTTTATTGGCCATATGCTTGTCCATCTTCTGTTTATCATCCATCTTCTTTTGTTCAGTTTTTTCTTGAACTGGTTGAGTGGTAGGTATTTCAGAGCATAATCTATCCCCACAAACTATTCCTGCATTTTTAGAACCATATGATTTTGATGGTGTCCCTTGTGCTTTCTCAGCAAAGGCTACATCGTAGCTTTGCGTCAAGCCTGCAGTAAAGAGTGGCAAGATAGCCAAAAAGGCTATGATCTTTAATGTTGTATTCATTACGCACGATTTTTGTTCAAAAGTTAAAAGTATTTTTCCAATTCTTTTCAAAATTTTATTGAATCTGGGAACTTTAATCTTTCAAATTTGAATAATTCCTAAATTGTATTCCTATGCATCTGTATACATTGAAACTTCCCACGCAGTTGGAGTTTGCGCAAATGCGTGATATTCTTTGTATTTTAATTCTGTATATGCATCAAGAAAATCCTTTGTAAATACATCTTCAAGAAATTTCATATCGCTTTGAAATGCATCTAATGCTCCTTTAAGCGATGTAGGAAGAGAGCCAATGTTGAGTTCTCTCTTCTTTTCTGCGCTAAGCTTGTAGACGTTTTCTTCTACCGAATCTCCTGGATCTTTTTTATTTTTGATTCCATCTAATCCTGCAAGTAATAATGCTGCTTCAAGTAAGTAGATGTTTGCAGTAGGGTCTGGTACACGATACTCGATTCGTTTACTTTTCTCTCTATTTTTTAGATACATTGGTACACGAATTGCAGCAGACCTATTTCCTAACCCCCAACAAACATTGACTGGTGCTTCAAAATTAGGAACTAATCTTTTGTATGAATTTGTTGTTGGATTTGTTATTGCACATAATGCAGATGCGTGATCTAAAAGTCCACCTATGTAATAGCGTCCTTCTTGTGATAACTGTGCTACTTTATCATTTGGATCATACATTCTATTTGTATCATTACTCCATATGCTTTGGTGAGTATGCATTGCAGATGCATTATCTCCAAAGATTGGTTTTGACATAAAGGTTGCAACCTTGTTTCTTTTTTTGGCTTTTACTTTTACAACATTTTTTATTGTAACTACGGCGTCTGCAATTTCAGTCATCTCACCATATTTGAAATTAATCTCACTCTGTCCTGATGTTGCAACTTCATGATGTTCAGCTTCTACTTGAATTCCAAAATAACGATACAAATCATCACAAATGTCTTTTCTGAGGCTACCAAGCGTATCTTTAGGCTGTGATGGATAATATCCTTCTTTGAGATCAATTGCTGTACTTGCATTTCCTTTTGCCCATGGTGACTCTTTTGATTCAATAGAATAACCAGAACCTCCGTATGAGTGAGTTGCACCGTATGGTGATGGATAGATGTTGATTGCATCAAATACAAAAAATTCAATTTCAGGTCCCCACATAGAATGTGTTAATCCAAATTCTTTTAGCTTCTCTTTTGCTTTTGCAGTAATTCCACGAGAATCTCTGTTGAATCGTGTTTCTTCTGCTCTATTTCCTTCATAAAGATCACAAAATATTCTTGCATTTTTTCTGCTTGGATCATAATCTGGTGGTAAAATACGAAATGTAGAAGGATCTGGTTTTAAGATCATATCTGATTTATTTACTGACTTGAAACCAAGAATGGAGCTTGCATCCAGTTTTTCTAAACCATCATTAAAATCATCTTCTGAGAGGGAATAACTTGGCATTCCCATACAATGTAGTTCTCCAAAAATATCTACAAACCAAAAATCAACAAATGAAATATTTTCTTCTTTTATTTTTTCTATAACTTGTTTTGAATTCATCATTCTATTTGCTTTCTTGCCTTACTGATGTGATGTTGTTTAAGCTAGTTTGTAAATACATAGTTTAAGATTCAGGATAGTCCTCATTTTTAATTACTTTCATTTTTTCATTTAGTTCATCTTCAAAGAAGAACTTGTCTCCTGATGCTGGGTTTAGATCATCAAGCCAAATTGCTTTTTCATCATATTTTGCTAGAAATGGAATTTGTACCCAATCTGGATTTCTTCCTTGCAAGAATCTTAACACCATTAATTTTTCTCCACCATGTTCTGTAATTCCAAGAATCTGAACCTTTCCTGGTGTTGCAGACATGCTTGGACCTCTTACAGTTCTTGCAAGTCCAGTTACTTTTTTGTACGCATCTCGGAATATTTTTTGAGCTTCTA
>CAZQXU010000038.1:5106-6689 GCA_964597385.1 uncultured Nitrosopumilaceae archaeon
TTCCACATTTCTGCCCACATATCTGAATCATCATTGATATGACGTAGTATTGGCGATTGAGTTCTAATCTGAGCTCCAGTGGCTCGTACTTTTTTGATTGCCTCTTTTACTGCATCTGTTTTTAATTCTACCAAATGATTGAAATGTCCCATCAATGCTAGATGAATTCCTTTATCTACAACTCGTTTGAATATGTCTAGCATTTCTTCTGCATCATCGTCTGTAAGGAATTTGTATGGCCAATATGACAATGCTTTTGTTCCAATTCGTATAGTTCTAAGATTTGGTAGATTTGCTTCAAGAAGTGGATTGATGTACGTTGAAAATATTTTTGCCTTCATGATCATTGGATCTCCTCCTGTAAACAAAACATCTGATATTTCCGGATGCTCTTGCAGATACTGTACTAGTTGTTCTCCTTCTTTCATTGCAAATTTGAGTTCATCCATTCCAACGAATTGTGGCCATCTAAAACAAAAACTACAATATGCATGACATGTTTGACTCTGACTTGGGAAGAACAGACAGGTTTCTTTGTATTTATGTTGCATTCCATACAGTTTAGTTCCATCTTTTAGTGTTGGTACGTTTAACTCCATCTGACCTGCTGGATGTGGATTTAATTGTAATCTGATCTCATTTGCGGTATTTTGAATTTCTTTTTTATCTCCTTTTTTTAGAACTGCTTCCATTTTTGCATAATGTTCAGGAATCAACATTCCTCTCTGTGGGAATGTCAAAACAAACATTGGATCATCTGGAATATTATTCCAGTCAATTAGTTGTTCTACTACGTAGTTGTTTGTCTTAAATGGAAGTACATTACCCACAACTTCCATTTCAAACTGTTTTTCCACGCCTAATTTTTGAATTTGTGGTAATTGTCGAAAATTTGCTAAAGTGTAACTCATAATGCGTGGAGATTCATTCGTAGCCCATTCTGATTTTTGATTTTGCATGTAAATTGATAGTTTTTATCATTGTTAAATGTTAGTGACGGATTTATTCTATATTTTTTAAAAAAATTCAATTGAATGATTTATAAAAAATGATAATATCTAAAATATCTCTATGAAATATTTGTATTTAGAAGGAAATAGTGAAAAATAATGGCTGGAGAAGAAGTAGCACTTGCAGAAGGACAAGCAGTAGGACAAATTGGAACTTTAGTTGAATTATTATCATCTTCAGTTTCACTCCAAATAGCGTTTGTAATTTTAGTCGTAGGATTGATTGTGATTGGTACCATTTATAATAAATTTAGACAATGGACTAGAACAAAAAAATTCAGTTATTCTAATCCTATATTGGCTGATATAGTTCGAAGAGCTGTTTTACCTATTCTTGCATTGGCTTTGATCTCTTCGATTAATATTTACATTCAGACTTTTGAATTGTTTGATGATCCTGCAGAAATTATTGAAGAACAATTAAGTGCTGAACTTACTGTTGGAGAAACATTTGCTAAACTTCTCAACTCCATGAATATTCTTGTCATTGCATTTACTGCAGGTCACATCATAACAATTCTTCTTGAAAAAGGAGAAAAACTCAAGCAGGAAAAAGAGGATTTTAAAGCTTGG
>CAZQXU010000038.1:6789-9321 GCA_964597385.1 uncultured Nitrosopumilaceae archaeon
ATAACTGGAGAAAATGATCTAGGTAGACCATTACTTCCTGGTAAAACTCCTGATGAAATTTATGAAATTGATGTTTGGAGTGAAGAAAAACGAGGCAATAGTTACGAACCTGTGGTAGCTGGTTCAAAGCCTCCTGGATATGCTGAAAAGAAAAGAGAAGGACTTCCAAAACCTTTTAGAAATTTTATTCCTCTTGGAGTCGTTTTAGGTGCTGCATTAGGCATAATAGCTTGGTGGGGAGTTGATCTCTTTGTATTGGCTACTGCAAGTGGTGGTATTGCACTTGGCGTTGGTTTTGCATTAAAAGAAACTTTTGAAAATTACTTTGCATATGTGATGATAAGAAAAGACAAGATCTTTGTTGAAGGAGAAAGAATTGCATTGGCAAGCGGATACAAAGGTATAGTCTATAAAATTACTTCTCGTGTAACCTTTATTCGACATCCACTTAATGAATCGATTGCAATAGTCCCTACTAGACAACTTGTTACAAGTGAGATAATAAATTATACAAAAGAATTTGCTATTGTTCCTGCAATTGTTGAGGTTGGAGTTTCGTATCTTAATGACCCAAAGCATGTAGCAGCTATCTTGATGAAAGTAGGTACACGTGCTTTACGGGAAGTCAAAGATAAAAAAGAAAAACATCTTGCAATTCAATCAAGATGTCCAAACCTTGATGAAAATCAACCTAGCTGTGGTTGTGATAAATCATTCGTCTTAGATATCGAACAACCTACTGTACGATTCAATAAATTCAATGATTCTTCACTTGATTTTGCTTTATGGGTATATGTTCGTGATTATGGTTCTAAATTTAAAATGCAAACAGACATGAGATTGATGATCTACGAAGAATTTAAAAAATATGATATACGAATTCCTTGGCCAATCCGAACTATCTATCAAGGAGATGAAAAGAAAGAATCTGAAGAAATTGATAAGCTTAACGCCGAACGTAAAAAGATTATTGACAAATACGGTATTGGAGATTTGTTAAAGGGCGATGGAGACTCCTCTTGAAATTTCTATCTCTTCTCTTATTCTAATCGAGTATATTCAACCATATTCAATATTTTTACTCTTTTTATTACATTTTAACACATAAAGGTAAAAAAAGACTGAAATGGATAATATTTCGTGCACAAAAATCTGTTTTTTATCTTTACGGTTGTGTTTGCCAGTGTTTTATTGATATATTCATTTTCCAATGACCATGATTCTAAAATTACTCTAATGCAAAATGGAAATGGAGTACCTTCAAAAGAAATGCTCCAAGATAATGTATCTTCTTTTTATGATAATATTAGATCTATTTTTCAAAATATTGAAAATTCTAATTTTTTGCCTATTGATTATATCAATAATCTAATTGCCGAAATTGCAAAGGATTCATCAATTTATGATATTGTTGGATTTTCTATTGGAATGGTTATCTATGGTGTATTTGTTTATAATTTCTACAGATTCCTATCAAAACGAGATTTATTTAATATCAACATAGAAAAAATTTCTAAAGGTCGTTTTTCATCTTCTGGAAAAAAATCATCTGGTGCACCTAGGGCTGCAGCATTTATCGCTACTAATTTCTTTGTATTTCCATTTGTAATATTTTTGTGGTTTTTGGGATATTCTTCATTTATGTTTATTCTTGTACAACATATGCCCACCGCAACAATTTTTCTTGTATCCAGCTCATTAATTATTGCAATTAGAATATCTGCGTATTATAGGGAAGATCTTTCACGAGACCTTGCAAAATTACTTCCATTTGCATTACTTGCTATATTTTTATTTGATCCACAATTTTATTCCCTTGTTGATGTTCTCAAAAGATTAGCAGAGATACCGTCATTTCTAACACAAATTGCAGCATTTATGGTTGTAGCAATGATCGTTGAAATTTTCCTTAGCATAATTTATCTAATTAAAGTCAGATTTTTTCACAAAGAGAAAGAATCAAAAATTAATGATTCGGAACACCCAATTTAATTTCGATTCATTAAATAGTCGTCAGATGTTTTATTGATACATGTCTGATCAAACTCATCAAAGTAAAGTAATCATCCGTAATATGACTAGAGAAGACATTCCAAAAGTTGTTGAATTACAAAAGGCAGCATTTCCATATATGGCAGCTGAAGGCGTATACTGGAAACCTGATCAATTAGAGGCACATCTCAAAGTATTTCCAGAAGGCCAATTTGTGGCTGATTATGATGGCAAGATTGTTGGCTCATGCAGCAGTTTAATTGTAAAATTTGAACCAGAATACAAAGAACACTCTTGGAAAGAAGCCTGTGGAGATAATGTATTTTCTGCTCACAATCCAAAAGGAGATTCACTTTATGGCGCTGATATCTCTACTCATCCAGATAATCGTAGATTAGGTGTTGCAACCAAAATATATGATGCACGAAAAGCACTTGCAATAAAACTCAATTTACGTAGAATTATCGCTGGTGCGAGATTATTCAACTATTGTGAATTTGCAAAAGAATTATCTCCTCTTGAATATGTTCAAAAAGTCTT
>CAZQXU010000039.1:0-2329 GCA_964597385.1 uncultured Nitrosopumilaceae archaeon
TACATGCAAGTAAGTAAAAAGAAATGAGGACAATAAAAAATAGTGATTAAGATGGGCGATGAAATTTCAAATTTAATGAGCAATAACAAAGATAAAGTAATTTTATTGCGATTAAGAAATAACAAATCTGTCAGAGGAAATTTACAAGACTTTGATGTTCATATGAATTTGACATTAGAAGATGCTGAAGATATCTCTGATGGGAAAACCGTAAAACTCGGAAAAATTCTTTTACGTGGAGATAACATTTTGGCAGTATCATTACCAGATGAAGAATCCTAACTGAAAAATATCATTCACTCTTAAATATCGAATTCAAACTAATTCTATCATGCTTCTCTTACTTCCGTTATTTTTTTTATTTTTTTTATTACCTGTATATGCTGAACAAATACCTGACTATAACAATCCATATGCTCCAATTTTTACTGACAAAACAGTATACACTTGGACTGATAAAGTTCAAATGACCATTCATGCACCAAGCTGGAACACAAATAGATACTTGATTGATTCAATAGGTGATGATGATCATCCCATCAAAATTTCTACAAGAGGCTATTCACTATCTCCATACAAATTTACTGAAACTGATGTGAATTCTGGAAAGTTTACTGCTGAAATAATTCTTACAGGATTTTCTCATGATGCTGATGGTGATGGTGATTTTGATACAACTCCTAGAACTATGGGAAATGGACCGACAAGTGGATTTTTAGAATCTGATAGTGACTCTGCATTAACTATAACATTTGAATTTGCAAATGGAGTTGTATTAACCAAATCTGTTCCAATACAATGGAATATTGGATCAATTCAATTCTCTGAAGAAAATTATCTAGCTGATCAAACTGCAACAATACATGTGATTGATCCTGATCTTAATCTTAATCCTGAATCATTAGATCATATTCCGATAAAAATTTCTTCAAATTCTGACGTGTCAGGCATAGAAGTAAGTGCAGTAGAAACATCTGAAAGCTCAGGCATATTTTCTTCAACAATATCATTTACACAAAATCTATCTTCAAGTGGAAATAGACTCTATGCAATACCTGGAGATACAATTTTTGCAAAATACGATGATTATACACTTCCAAAACCGTATTCTATATCTGATAATCTTGCAATTAAAACATCTGCAATAATTGGCACTTCTTCTTTGGCATTACAAAGTTTGCCAATTATATTTTCAGATAGTATGGGAAACCAAATATCTACAGTTTCAGCTAATGATCAAATACAGATAGTTGGAAAAATAGTAAATCCACAAAATTATAAACAAAAATTTGTTTATCTCTTTCAGGTAAAAGATGAGAATAATTTTGTTGTATCCTTATCATGGATACAAGGTGAAATATCTGCAAATCAAAATTTAGATATTTCACAATCCTGGATTCCACAACGAAATGGAAACTATTCTATTGAGACATACACGTGGAACTCACTTACTAACGCAGCTCCTCTATCTCCTACATTGTCAACATCTGTTTTTGTTAATTAAGTAATAGTATGATTTCTACTTAATCAATAAATACAAAATTACGATTTTAGCCGTGTGTTTGGATATAAAATTGGATTGTTACTAGTGTTAATTGTATTATTCCCACTTACAATACCTTCAATATTTGCAGATCCAATTTTGCTAGACTTTGATAAAACCGAATACCATACTGGTGATTCTATGATTATAACAGGACATATCTCAAATTATAAGATGCCAATAATAGCAATGAGTCTTTTTGATCCTGAAGGAGATATTTTATCTGCAAATAATTTGATTATTGACTCCAATGGTACATTCTCCAAAGCATTCTCATTAGATTCTCCATTTTATGATAAATCAGGACAATACACTGTAAAACTAAATTATGGTAAGATAGTTCAAAATGAATTTTTTACAATTGTAAGTAATACTTCTGAGCCTGAAATAATAATTCCAGAATCTATAACCCCTGAAATTATTTCTATAAACACTGACAAGAATCAATACTATGATCAAAACTTTATCACAATAACAGGTTCTGTTAATACAATTGATTCTCCAACTGTACTGATTGGAATTCATGATCCATATGGTACACCAATTGGATTTTATTTTGGAGAAATTAGTTCTGACTTGAAATTTTCTACAAAGTTTCTTGTAAAGTCTGGTGTTAATTTTAAAGTCGATGGAACTTATCAAGTAAAAGCACATTATGGTGAGAGTGAAAAAGCAATAAACTTTGAATTTTCTAAAAAACTAGATTCTGTGATAGAACCAGAAATAAAAACACCAGAAATAAAAACACCAGAAATAAAAACACCAGAAATAAAAACACCAGAAATA
>CAZQXU010000039.1:2429-9029 GCA_964597385.1 uncultured Nitrosopumilaceae archaeon
AAAACACCAGAAAAAAATATCAATTCAGTAGATTATCAACCTCAGATAAAAAAATATGATAATCTATCTGTTGAAGATATAGAGCTAGGAAAACTACTAAATCAAATTAATCTAAATTGTGATCACAGTAGACTTGTTGATACCATTTCATATAATGATGGAATGGGACCAGCATTATACCGACTATGTAAATTTGATCAATCCTTGAATTTCTTTAATGACTCTTTATCAAAAGATCCAAATAATGTTGAAATTATAACTAGTAAAGGGTCTGTTCTTGGAAAAATGGGTCGTACTTTAGAATCCATTTCATATTATGATGCAGCTCTCAATATTGATCCCGATTTTATTCCTGCAATTAACAATAAAGCAAATGCCCTTGCAAATATGAAAAAATATGATGAATCTATCTCTCTTTACAATAAAGCTCTTGAAAAAAATCCAAGTTATGATACTGCAAGAAAAAATCTTCAATTAGTTTTACAAGAATCCTCATTGGGAAATAAAGTAGTATTTACTGAATATGCTTCTACAAACACAGATATTCCATCTAATATCGTATCTTCAAAAGATACTATGACTGAAAACATACAAACGGAAAATAATTTAAAAACCCAAACAAAAAATCCAACTAATATTTTTGAAGAATTATCATTGGTATTTTCATCATTAGGCTCCCTCTTCGGATTTCAAAATTAAGAGTGTTTTCTAGTTTTTTTATATGTAAAATTTCAATAAACCTATAAAGCCCAGTAAAGACGATTGTGAATAAGGATAACACATGAGTAAGATACTAGAAAAGACACTAAAAGATGCACATAAAGAAAATACATTAACAATTGGCACTAAACAAGTATTGAGCTCTATGAAAGATTCCAAATTAATTGTCCTGTCTCAATCTGTAAAAAAAGAGATGTTTGCAAAAATTGAATCAGATGCGAAAAAAGAAAAAATACCATTAGTTAACTTTCAGGGAACTTCAGTTGCATTAGGAAGACTATGTGGCTTACAATTCCGAATCTCAACAATATCATTTACATCAATAACTGATGCAAACATTAAATCAATTCTTAAAGATACAGAAACTGAGGAAAAAAATGAATAAACATTTCATCTCTAATCTAAGTTTAAATGAGACAAATTTTGTTCGGAGTTAAATAGGAATTCTAATGACACAATCAATTAAACTTACAACAGATCAAATGCGAATGATGTCGCTCTTTCAAAATGTTACAGGTGCAACTGCTCGTGATTGTGTCGAAGATGAAAAACAAGATCGTGTGATTTTTGTAGTAAATACTGGGAAAATGGGATTGGCAATCGGAAAAGGTGGAATTCATATCAAATCATTGCAAAACATTGTAAAGAAAAATGTTGAACTCGTTGAATTTGACGAGGATCCAGCCAAATTTTTAACAAATCTCCTTAATTCTAAACTCGTCTCTGAAGTAAAAATAAATACACGTGCCGATGGTTCAAAACAGGCAATAGTTATGGTTGACCCAAGAAAAAAAGGCATTGTTGTAGGAAGAGAAGGCAGAAATGCTGAGAAAGCAAGACTTTTAGCTAAACGATATTTTGATATTACGAGTGTACTGATTAACAGTCCTGAAAAAGCAACATTGGAGATGTAAAATATGACAAAATCACCACTAGGTTTATTCGCAGGCAGAGTTCTAATCGCAAAAAGAAAGAGACAACGATGGGCAATCTCTACTTACAAACGAAGAAAACTTGGTATTGATAAAAAAGCAGATCCTCTTGGCGGTGCTCCGCAAGGAAGAGGAATAGTTTTAGAAAAAGTAGGTATTGCAGCAAAACAACCAAACTCCGCTGTAAGAAAATGTGTTAGAGTTCAATTAATTAAAAATGGTAAAACCGTAACAGCATTCTTGCCACGAGACGGTGCAATGAATTTCATTGATGAACACGATGAGGTACATATTCAAGGAATGGGTGCAACACAAGGTGGTGCAATGGGAGATATTCCTGGTGTGCGATTCAAAGTATTCAAAGTAAATGGAACATCACTTAACGAACTAGTAACTGGCAAGAAAGAAAAACCAAGGAGATAAAATTGGCTGAGACAAAAAATTTCTTATTATTTAGAAAATGGGACATGTCTGATATTGAAATCCAAGATCCTGGATTAAAGACAGCAATTTCATTAAGACGACAAATACTACCATACACTTTTGGTCGTTCAGCACTAAAGAGATTCAACAAAGCAGAAGTAAACATTGTAGAAAGACTTTGCAACAAAGTCATGCATTTTGGAAAGAAATATGCTAAAAACACTGGACGTATGACTGGAAAGAAAACCAAAGTACTCAATACTGTTAAAGTTGCATTTGATATTATAGCATTGAAGACTGGCAAAAATCCAGTTGAGATACTAGTTAGAGCAATTGAAAACTCTGCACCAAATGAAGATACTACAAGAATTGTATATGGTGGTACTGTCTACCATGTATCAGTAGATGTAGCTCCAATTAGAAGAGTTGACATGGCACTAAAATTTATTGCAGACTCTATACGAGATGCAACCTATTCAAATCCAAAACCAATTGAGGAACATATGGCTGAACAGCTCATCTTGGCTGCAGCAAACGACCCAAATGCTCCTTCTGTAAAAAAGAAACACGAATTAGAAAGAATAGCACAAGCTTCTAGATAGTAATTTTACCAGTAGCCCGAGGCAGATTCGAACTGCCGTCTCCGCCTATCCACTCTTGAGATCCAGAGGGCAGAATCCTTGATCTAAAATTTTTATTTGACCGCTAGACTATCGGGCTACCAAAACAAATTCTAATGTTTTAGCATATAATCATTTACTAATTTACTTGAACTTCACTTCATGAATAGCAGTTGCATAATCACAATCTGCTTTTAGTCTCATGTATGGAATCAATCTATAATGAATCGAGTAGAGATGTTCTTCTTTTCTAATAATTCCTTTTTGCATCAGTGATACCAGACCACGAGATGTAATTCCAATCTTTGTATTTGTTTTTTCACATACTTCATCACGTTTTTTTTGATATTGCTCTAATGAAAAAGCCACATCATTAATTTCTAAAATTAAAGGCCACACAATTTCTGCCCAGACAAATCTTCTGTTTTCAGTAGCTGATGCATATTTGCCTTTTTCGCTCAACATTAATAACATCTGCAAAAGAAGTTATAACTTAATAGTTGTCTCAAAAAGAAATTGAAGAATCACTGAATTTATTGCAAAAAGATTGGGATGTTGATCCAATTTTGCGCCAATTCATGCTAGGAAAAATAACCAATGTTAGTGATTATTCAATTAAAGTAAAAGATGTTATTTTTCATATTCCATATTTGACATCTGAAAAAAAATATATTTTATGGAAATGTTTCTGGCCTGACTGTCATAATTGCTGTGATAGACAAGGTAGACTACCATTAACATCTGATGATCTAATTACAATTGGGAAGGGACTAAAATACAAAAAGACATCTGATTTTATAAAAAATGAAACAATAACTACAACATGGCAAGACTCTTCTCCTTCTGGGCAAACCACTACAATGACTACAATTAATCTAAAACGAAAAAAAGATGAAACTGTTCAGGAAGATGGAACTCATATCTCTTGTAGATTCTTAGATGAAAAAGGTGGGTGTAGTATGCATCCAGACAGGCCTGGAGTATGTTATCTGTATCCTTTCTCTACATGGCTTGAAAATGAAAAAGGTATGGCACGTGTTCATGCTACATACCAGTTTACTGGTGACTGTCCTGGATTTTATCTAGCAGAAGACATGCAACAAATGAAACAAGAGCTCAAAGACTATTCAAAGATAATTTATGATTATACCTTATCATCAAGCAGAACAATGAGAGAAAACTTTGGCTCTGTTAGCTTTGGTTAGGCCTTTGCTACTTTCATCAGATCAGAAATCTTTACATCCATTCCAAATCTAGCTTCGTTTTTCTTCATGTATCTAAAAATTGAGATGAAATCTGGAAGTGACTTGAAGAAATTAAAGTCCTTGTGAATCTTTGCTCGAACAAACTTGAAAACCTTATCATAAATTTTGTAATGTTCATCAACTGCTTTTTCATAAGCTGTAAAGTCATGCATGTTCTCAACAAAGATGTCCACACACTGCATACTTGGAATGATTCCCTCACCTAGTAATGCATAAACAGTACCAATTGATTCTCCAACTCCTACAACTTTGCCTTTGTAAAACGGCTTGCACTTGCCAGGAGTTGCAAGTCTGATTGGTCTTCCTTTAGTTTTTTGAACTTTTCCACCATATTTTTTTAGAAAATCATCAGTTGCCTTGATGTGATTCTTTTTGTAATCTCCTGCACCAATATGTGCGTACTTTTCACCCAGCGGAAAATACCAAAAATATCCTGACATTCCTGGAAATGGTTCAATGTAAAAATCATCAAATGGAACCTTGTCTTCATATTCTACTTTGTATTCGTATGTTGGCAAGAAAAAGTCCTCTTCTAGTTTTGGAAGATAAGTTCTTGCAAATCCAGTACAGTCGACTATCATATCATACTCTTTTTCTAATTCTTCTAGCTTTGGTGCTACTCCATAGATAATTTTAGAATCTTTAATGAAATCTTTGATTAATGCAAGTTTGTCATATGTGCACAAGCCATGCAGACCGATATCAAATTTTACGTTATTATTCATCTTTACGTGCATGGTCTTTCCGTCATGAATTAGAAAATCATCGAAATTTCGTCCAACTTTATTGCAAAATTTATCTAGTTCTGATTTTATTGTGCCCCAAGCGCAAATAGAATCATGTCTCTCTTGTGTACTTCGCTCATACCCTACTACCTCGTGTTCTGAATTTTTGAGTCTTGCCATAAGATAACTTCCTGCAACCCCCATGCCCATAACTGCAATCTTCATTTAGCCTAAATCTGGTCAGACCTAATAAAAACACTATCTGGTGATTTTACTGGACAAATTTTTGAATCTTTTAACTAATCGTATTAATACTATGAACATTTTATACAAATTCAGATAAAATGGGTACTATACAAGCAATTGAAAAACTTGAAAACTCAAATCAAGGAATTCAAGTAATTTTAGACCATCTTGCAGAACAACTATCTGACATGAAACAAGATCCAAGATTAGAGGGACTGATGGATGATCTGGAGAATCTGTTTCATGCATATCTCAAAACATGGATGAAAAGCAACACCGATGTAATTGCGATGCTAAAAGAACAATAGAATCTCTCAAGTTAAATTTGGAAAGATTTTACAAAAATCATGGATACATTTGATGCAATAAAATCAAGAAGATCAATTAAGAGTTTTCAAAATTATACAATGAGCAATGAGGAGATTAATCAATTATTGGAAGCTGCCATTTTATCTCCGACATCATACAACATCCAGAACTGGCGATTTGTCATTGTGACAAAACAGGAGATCAAAGACAAGCTTTGCGCTTTATCATATGGTCAAAGACAAGTAGCAGAAGCTTCTTTGGTAATTATTTTATGTGCTGACTTGAAAGCATGGAACAAAGATCCTGAACGATACTGGATAAACATCCCTGAAGGTCCACGTCAATCAATTGCAAAAGCAATCAGACAATCATACACTGGAAATCCAACACTTGAAAAAGATGAGGCAATGCGTTCTTGTGGATTTGCAGCTCAGACTATCATGCTTGCAGCAAAAGCAATGGGTTATGACACTTGTCCTATGGAGGGATTTGATTTTGAAAAAGTTGGTAATCTGATTAATCTGCCATCTGATCACATCATATCTATGATGGTAGTAGTTGGCAAAAAAGCAAAAGATGCTGCTCCTAGGGGTGGGCAGTTACCATTGTCTGAAGTAGTCTTTGAAGATCATTTCTAGTGGTTTGAGAAAGGATACTTTTCATCACATTTACTACATCTATCATGCATTCCTTTAGCCGGTTTTGTTAATCCACAAAACTCGCAATATCGCATAATTCCAAGCTCAATTGCCTTTTTTGAGCATCTTGATTGTTCTTCTGAGGAATGTTTGTCATTTGATTTACCGCACATTGGACATAGATCGTCTGAATCAGTCAATGACTGACTCGCTTTATGTGGTATTTTTATTGTTAACTATACAAAACTAGCCAATTTTAAAAATATTCAAATCATCTAGAATCAACACATTTGACCAATTTGGACTGGAAAAAATAAAAAAAATTCCATCATTCTTAACTTTCTAGTCTGATGGATAATATCATGACATCAGAAAAATGTGAATGCGTACTTTGCAGTTTCATAACTAATTCTGTTTCAGATATTGTTCAAATTTATGATTCTGAATAAAATTTAGAGCCATGAAGAATATCCGCCATCAAGGGTAATTGCGTAAAATCCTTCTTTTGTGAACTCATCAGCTGCAATGTTTCCGCGATACCCAGAACTGCAATACGTGCAGATCTTTTTGTCTCGTAGATCTTCAATCTGTTTTTTCTTTGCATTACGAATTGCCAAACCCAAAGGCATATGGATCGAGTCTTCAATTATTCCGCCCTTTAGTTCATCTATCTCACGAACATCAATTATTACAAAATCATTTTTTTGAGACATTAGCTCCTT
>CAZQXU010000040.1:0-8942 GCA_964597385.1 uncultured Nitrosopumilaceae archaeon
CCTCATCCTCCAGGATTCAAACCAAAAGTAACTTATGCATTAATTGCAGCTAATGTCATTGTATTTCTAATAGAAATAGCATATACTGGACAATTTATCGAATTTACAAATCAAAACGCGTTTTCATTATTTTATAATTGGGGGGCAGTACCAAACTGTGTTACAGGTGCAACTATTTCCAACATAGATTTTGGACAAGGATCAATGCAAATTAAATGTCCTACTGAACCATACATCTCTCTTCTTAGTTCTACTTTCTTACATGGTGGTGCAATGCATCTTGGAGGTAACATGTTGTTTTTGTGGATATTTGGTGATAATATTGAACTAAAGTTTGGCCGATTAAAGTATCTGGGAATTTATCTGATGTGGGGAATAAGTGCAGGACTAATTCACATACTTGGTGATACTACAAGTGTAATTCCTGCAGTAGGTGCATCTGGGGCAATATCTGGAATACTTGGTGCATATCTTGTAATGTTTCCAAGAGCAAAGATTCAGACTGTTATGTTTATGGGATTCTTTATGAGAATGATGCATATTCAAGCTAGATGGTTCTTGCCATTTTGGCTTGTTTTCCAAAACTTACTTCCATTTTTCATTGGTGGATTTGGTGTTGCAGGAGGTGGCGTTGCATATCTTGCTCATATTGGTGGATTTGTAGTAGGACTTGCCACTGGTTATCTATACAAGAAAACACATGGCTCTGAGTACACATATGGAACAAGATATGGGTATAAGGGTTAAGTCTAAAGAATAAATCATTGTAACTTTTTCAAACTAATCATGCCGTTGATTACAGTCTCAATGTATCCTGGAAGAACTCAACAACAAAAAGATGAATATGCAAAAGCAATCACAAAATCTGCAGTAGAAATTCTAAAAACAAAAGAATCTCATGTCATCGTAGTTTTTGAGGATAATCCAAAAGAAAACTGGTTTCTAGCAGGAAACCAACTTTAATTATTTTAAAAAAAACACTGGAATAATTCCCTTCCAGTTAGAGGGCTACACATACACACATTATGGTCGGTTAATTTCTTTATCATTAATTTACATAATAACAAAATGGTACATTTCATGTTTGTACCACTTTATCTTTTTATCCTCTTTAATAATACAAATTTCATGAAAGTTGCAATTGTACAGTTCAAGGCATCTACTAAAAAAGAAATCAATCTAAAAAAAATTATTGATTATATTACAAAAGCAGCAGAAAAAAAAGCCACACTTGTTGCATTTCCAGAATTTATGATGTTTTATACAAATTCATCACAATCATCAAAACAACTAGCAAATTTAGCTGAAACCATCACTGGAAATTTTATAACTAGTATTGCAAAGTGTGCAAAAGAAAATCATATAGATGTTATAGGATCATTTTATGAAAAAAGTACAAAAAAAGATAGAGTATATGATACTTCATTTATTATTGATAAAACTGGTAGAGTAATATCGAGATACAGAAAAATTCATCTCTATGATGCATTAGGATTTCGAGAGTCTGATAAAATGGTTAAAGGTTCAAAGATTGCAAAACCCGTATCAACTACTATTGGAAAAATAGGAATGATGATTTGCTATGACTTGAGATTTCCAGAGATGTCAAGATCACTTGCTGTTGCAGGCTCTGAAATTCTAGCTGTACCATCAGCTTGGGTGAAAGGTAACATGAAAGAAGAACACTGGATTACAATCAACAAAACACGTGCAATTGAAAATGGCTGTTATGTTATTGCTCCTGATCAAGTTGGAAATATTTACTGTGGACGAAGTCTAGTAATTGATCCATACGGAAAAATTTTACTTGATATGAAAAAGAAACAAGGAATTGGATATGTCAACATTGAATTAAAAAATGTAAAACAAATTAGAAAAATTCTACCATTACTAAAAAACAGACGTACTGATATCTATCCTACTTTGAAGATTTAATTTTTCTACTTTCACAATTAAAGTTTGAACATTGTCTAGTCCATTTTTGTTTTCTTGAATAACGGAAAATTATCATTGGCCACTTGCATATTCCACATGGAATCTTCATTGCTCTAAGTCTTGCTTTTTGTAATAGTGGTGATGATGCTTTACAACCTCCATGAAAGTTTGAACATCCCATGAATCTTTTTCTTGTTGTTCTAGATCTGATTAGAATTATCTGACCTAATCTACATTCTGGACATTCAACTAGTCCGTTTTTTGGAGAATTTGTCCCAAGAATCATGTATTTTCTATCTTTTGATGACCAAGACAAGTATCCATTAATGTCCAAATACTGAATGATCTCCTTTTTGAAAATTGCTGTCTTTGACTTTGTAGTTTTTGCTACGTGTCTAGTAATAGTCCTTTTAACCTGAATAGTTTTGAGCAATGATTTCTTTGACGGCATATTCTATAATGAATTTACTAAAACAATTTTTATAGGGACTTGGGTCAGTGACATTTGTGGAAAAGGTCTGTGTTCTTGGCGCAGGTAGCACCAAATATGGCAAATTATCAGAAAGTATAGCTGATATCACTACTCAGGCATCCGTTTTAGCTATAGAAAATGCGGGAATCGATCCAAAAGAGATCAAGGCATCTTACATTTCAAACGTCTTTGGAGTTGCCGATAAGCAGGTACATCTTGGACCTGTTTTAATGAGTAGATTGGGGATTCCAGATAAACCATCATTGACAATAGAATCAGCATGTGGAAGTGGCTCAGTATCATTTAGAGAAGCATATGCCAATGTTGCAGCTGGATTTTATGACTGTCTTGTAGTAACTGGCGTTGAAAAAGTAACTCACACAGGAACTGAATGGACAACAACTTACTTTGCATATTGTTCTGATTTTTTTTATGAAGGTCAAGCAGGTGCATCATTTCCAGGATTATTTGCATCAATGGCAAGAGCTTACTTGACTGAGTTTGGTGCAACTGAAGAAGATTTTGCAAGAGTTGCAGTAAAGAATCACGACAATGGATTTCTAAATCCTAAAGCTCACATGCAAAAGAAAATTACAATTGATGATGTACTAAAATCTCCGGTAGTTGCAAGTCCGCTAAAACTTTATGATTGCTGTCCATTTTCTGATGGCGCAAGTTCTGTTATTCTTTGTTCTGAAAAGTTTGCAAAATCACATGGCGGTGATTACATTGAAGTTATTGGATCTGGTAGAGGTGGTTCACCTGCTGCATTGCAAGGACGTGAACACATGACTACTATTCCTAGTACAAAGATTGCAGCAGCAGATGCATACAAAATGGCAGGAATCACTGCAAAAGATATTGATTTTGCTGAAGTACATGATTGCTTTACAATTGCAGAAATTGTTGACACTGAAGATTTAGGATTCTTTGAAAAAGGTAAAGGAGTACAAGCTGTAAGAGAAGGTAGAACTAGTTTGAATTCAGACATTTCAATTAATCCATCAGGAGGTCTTAAATCAAAAGGACATCCAATTGGAGCTACAGGTGTAGGACAAGTAGTAGAAGTTTATGATCAATTAACTGGTAAAGCAGGAGCACGAACTGTTAAAGATGCAAAAATTGGTTTAACTCATAATTTTGGTGCAACTGGCGCAAGTTGTGCTGTTCATATATTCCAAAGTGTGTAAAATGACTATTGAAGAACAACTTATTGAATATGCAAAACAAGGTAAACTCCTAACTCACAAATGTACAAAGTGTGGATACATCCATTTGTCTACTGCATATTACTGCCTAAAATGTGGCAGTAAGGGCTTTGAGGATCTTGTTTTAGACGGAGTAGGCTCAATTGCCACTTATACAATAATAACTGTAGCTCCTGCGGGTTTTGAAAAATTTACACCTTATGCATTTGTGGTGCTTCAATTAGACAATACACATTTGAGAATTTCAGGATTTATGGCTGGAATTGCAACACCTGAAGATCTACCTGTAGGAACTAGAGCCAGAATAGCCGGCTTTGAAGATGGTTGTGGAATTATCATTAAAAAACAGTAAAAATATTTGTTTGAATTATTAAAAAAAATCATAATCATTTCTTAATACTTTTCTAACATTGATCATTTTCATGTCTGTAGAAATTACATGT
Source organism: uncultured Nitrosopumilaceae archaeon (assembly GCA_964597385.1). GTDB lineage: Archaea > Thermoproteota > Nitrososphaeria > Nitrososphaerales > Nitrosopumilaceae > Nitrosarchaeum. The sequence goes on from CAZQXU010000040.1 coordinate 4,059, forward strand.
GGTAAATGCGGAGAAAAGATCGCTAATATGAAAATGCTAAAAGCACTCAAAGATGTAATGACACCATATAGTGGAAAGTGTCCTTCATGTGGACAAAAATTGTCAACATCTGAATTTTCTCTTGATGTTCAAGAAAACTGATCTAAAAATCTTTTCATGATTTTTTATTTTTGTTGTCTACATCTAATGTTACAACCCCCTAAATTTTATTTCAATTAGAAAATAGATCTAAAATCTGAAAAAATGATCTAGTCATAAGTCTTAATTACTCCTTCCTTTTTTATTGATTTAGTATGGAATTGGATGAAGAACTAGAAGAGCCAAAGCGAAGCGGAATTCTTCAATCCACGTCAAAACGTGTAAGAATGATCTTTTCTGTAATGGCAAGTCCTAACAGAATAGATATTTTAAGAATCTTAAATTCCAAGGGTCCTTTGACTTATTCTGAATTAAAGTCACTAGCCGGATTCAAATCTAAAAAAGAGAGTGGAAAATTTGCATACCACTTAAGAAAATTATTGAGACAATCACTTGTAGCACTCAATAAATCTGAAAGACGTTATACAATTACAAATCTTGGAAAATTGGTCTTAAGCTTAGCAAGACAAATTGAAGAACGTTCAATTATTGAAAGTGGTAAAATGTATGTTAGAACATCCCATGAATCAATTGAAGAATTTAATTCTCATAAAATTATTCAATCACTTGTACGTGAAGGCAGCTTACCACTAGAGTTAGCTCAAAAAATTACTGAAGAAGTTGAAAATAGAATTTACAAATATCAGACAACCTATCTTACAGGTTCTCTTATTCGAGAAATGGTAAATTCAGTCCTTTTGGAGCATGGTCATGAAGAATATCGCAATAAACTGGCACGCCTAGGCCTGCCTGTATATGACGTTCAAGAGATGCTTACAAATCTAGATAATGTAGATAATGGCGCAGAAGGCTTACTTTTCAATACAGGTCAAAAAGTGTTTGCAGAACATTTACTCACAAATGTATTGCCAAAAGATGTTGCAGATTCTCATCTTTCTGGTGATATGCATATTTCAAATCCTGGAATATGGTCAATGATACCTGATACAATATTTGTTAATGTAAAAGAATTGATTGAAGATGGAGTTATTCTTGGCGGAAAATATCTTGATGTATCAAGAATCACATCCTCAAAAACATTAGATGATGTTACTTCTTCTTTATCTATTATCATTTCATTACTTTCCAAAGAAGCTTCACAAGAAATTGTTCTTGATGGACTAATTCCCTTATTTACAAAACATGCAAAGAACATTCCAGAATTAGAACAAAAACTGACAGATGCATTTTCTACTGCTTCCACTACATCAAAATATAATAGAAAAAGTACTGATGTTTCAATTAGACTTCAATTAGGTTCTGATCTAAAAATTGTTAACGCAATAATTAATGCTTACAAGAATTACACAAAGATAACTCCAATTCCAAAAATTGGTTTAATTGTAGATTTCGATAAAGGAAAAATCACTGATGTTTCTGATGCATTATCCGAAATTATTGCAATTGGTGGCAAAGTCATGTTTGCAAAAGGTGAAGTATCAAGTTATGGTATTACAAATGGTACAACTAAAAATTCTGGTCCACTTGCAATTACACTACAATCTGTATCGATCAATCTTCCAAGACTTGCATTTGAATCCAACAAAGATGAAACGTACTTTAGAGCAAGACTTGCATTGCTAATGAAACCCGCATTATCTTCTATGGCATTAAGAAAGAAAGATATCTCTGATCTTACACGAAGAGGATTAAATCCAATACTTGCAAAAAATACTCAATATATGCAAAGAAGTTCAGTGTCTCTAATTGTTAATCTAGTAGGTTTGAAAGAATCCGTCTTCAATATACTTGGTTTCCAAGATAATAAAGAAGGAAGAGATGTACTCAATAAAGTAATAGAAACTGCAGTTGATGTTGCTGCTAAGAAAGGTAAGGAACTCGGTGATACTGTAGCGATATCCATGATTGAAACAGAAGGATCTAGCCGATTTGCAAACCTGGATGGTGAAAAATATGGTAAAAATTCTGCACTAAACTCTATGGATAGTGATTCTTATTCACAAGGAATAGTGTTAAAAGCATCTGAGATATCTGATTATACAACTAAGACTGAGATTATCACTGAATGTACTAGACTATCTAAATTGCTCAATGGTGGTTTACTAGTTAAACTAGACATTGATCAGAACGCTACTCAAGCTGATATTAAAAAATCAATTGAGAAAGCAGCAGAACTTACATCTTCCTTTAAGCCTGTGAAAAAAGTAGCACTCTGTGGTGAATGTGGATTCAAAGATGAACCATTTGTTGACAAATGTCCAAAGTGCAAGTCTTCATATGTCATCTGAAATTCGTAAGTCTAAAACTAGTTCCGATCATCTTAAAAAAATCTGACGCTTTACATAAGCGATCATCGTTGTAGCTTGTTACTAAATTCATAATACCATTATGATATCGATTGGACCGTTGTCAATATTTTTCCACCGAATTTTTAGAAAAAACTGCCAAATCATTTATACCATCATATTTCTTACCTCTTGCGGGGAGATTATAATTGGATAAATCACAAATAGAAAGTACTATCAATGAGATCCGTAAGCGCAGTGGCGCTATAACGGCCTTCAATCAAAATAAAATTTCAAACGCTATATACAAAGCGTTGGCAGCCACCTCTAAAGCCGACCGTGCGCTAGCCGATCAACTTGCAAATAAAGTTGTACAAAAATTAGTCGAACAGGGGTTCACAAATTCTAGAGCTCCTAGTGTTGAGGATATTCAAGATATTGTAGAGTCAACTCTTATCGATTGTGGAAACAGCGACATTGCAAAAGCATACATCGTTTACAGACATGAACGAAGAAAACTAAGAGACGAAAAAATGAAAGTCTTAAACCTAAAATCTTTAGATCCGGTCTCTAAGAATTTTGATCTAAATTGCTTGAGAGTATTGGCATCTAGATATCTTTTCAGAAATAACAAAAATGAAATCATTGAATCACCAACTCAAATGTTTGAAAGAGTTGCAATTCTTGTTGGAATAGGTGATGTCTTATATGATTCAAAAGTATTTGAAAAAACTGGAAATATTACCCAAGATATTGAAGAAGCACGCACATATCTCGAGAAATTAGATAATTTTGATTACAAATTCAAAATTGGAGAATATTTTCTCAACAAATGGCACTTTAGATCCCTGATCAATCACTATGTGACTCTTGCAAGTAAAGGTCAGATGAAAGTCAGCTTTAAAGATCTTCTAACATTGCTTGCAGCAAAAGAATTAGATGGATACGCAGACAAAATCACAGAATATTTTGAATTGATGACAGCACAAGACTTTCTGCCAAATTCACCAACAATGATGAATGCTGGTGGTAGACTTGGTCAGCTCTCTGCATGTTTTGTTCTTGGAATGCCAGATGACATGGAAAAAATCATGAAATCCACTTCTGATGCAGCACTAATATTCAAATCTGGAGGCGGAGTTGGAATCAACTATTCTGATCTTCGTGAAGAAGGTGACATTGTTGCATCAACATCAGGTGTAGCATCAGGTCCAGTATCTTTTATGAATATCATCAATACCGTGACTGAAGTTGTAAAACAAGGTGGAAAAAGAAGAGGAGCTAACATGGGAATCATTGAAGCTTGGCATCCCGATGTTGAAAAATTCATTACAAATAAAACCGAACCTGGTGTTTTGGAGAACTTTAATGTCAGTGTAGGTATTTGGGAAGACTTTTGGAATGCACTTGTAAATACAGCTGATGGAAAATACATGTTACGTAGTCCACGTGACAGAAAACCAGTAAAAGAAATCAATGCACATCAATTAATTGACTTGATAGCTCTTTCTGCATGGAAGAGTGCAGAGCCTGGATTGATCTTCTTTGATCAAATTAACAAATACAATGTATTTGCTAAAGCAAGACAAGCTCCATTAAGAGCTACAAATCCATGTGGTGAACAAAGTCTTTATCCGTACGAATCATGTAATCTTGGTTCTATCAACTTGGTAAATCTCGTAAAGAGAAAAGCTGATGGAGAATACGAATTTGATTGGCAAAGATATGAAGAAACAATCAGAAAGACTACCAGATTCTTAGATAACATCATTGATGTAAATCACTATCCTGTAAAAGAAATTGATATTGCATCAAAAGATTCTAGAAGAATTGGATTAGGTGTAATGGGAGTAGCAGATCTATTATACAAATTAAAGATTCCATACAACTCCAAAGAAGGATACGATCTACAATCAAAACTATCTGAAGCATTGACTTATTATTCAATGGAAGAAAGTGTAGCACTAGCAAAATCTAGAGGTGAATTCCCACTATGCTCAAAAACAGAATATCCTGAAGGAAAGATTCCAATTGCAGGATATTATGAGAAACCAAAAGAGTCTCACTGTTATGAATGGGATGCACTAATTGATAAGATCAAGAAACATGGAATAAGAAATGTTTTGACTACTACAGTAGCTCCAACAGGAACACTGTCAATGATTGCTGACTGTTCAAATGGAATGGAACCTGCATTTGCTCTAGTCTTTGAGAAGAGAGTAACAGTAGGTCGATTCTTCTACACCAACAAAATTGTTGAACAAGTACTCAAAGAACATGGTCTATACAGCGATGAACTCCTTGCAAAGATTGCAGACAACTATGGCTCACTAAAAGGAATTCCTGAAATTCCACAATGGATGCAAGATGTCTATGTAACTGCAATGGATATTCACTGGGCAGATCATCTAATGGCTCAAGGTGTATGGCAAGATTGGATTGGAAATGCAATTGCCAAGACAATTAACATGCCATATGATGTTACAGCAGAAGATGTAAA
>CAZQXU010000041.1:0-8795 GCA_964597385.1 uncultured Nitrosopumilaceae archaeon
TCATATGATCGCTTTAATTGATTTAAACTATGGTCAATCATATTGAACAAGTATTTCTTTTATGATTTAATACATTTCATAAATTAATAATGCGATGGAGCTGTCACCAAACAACTCACGTTTTTGGTCTTAAGCGCCTTTGCATTATGTTTTTTTAGCAGCCAAATTTTTTTCAGATGAAACTAAATCATATGTTATTTTTAATTTTCTTTGTTCGATTAATTGTCTGATAAAAAAAGTTCTTTTTTCAATGAATTTATCATCACTTTTTTGTTTTGAAATTAAATGCTCAAACACTGTTTTATCATCAGTTGTTATTTTAACAATATCTTCATTTTTTATGATAAATGTGCCAATTCCCCAAAATATTCCAATGTGCAATCCAATGTATTTTGATTGTTGATTTGTTACTTTATCCAAGTAAATTTCCGCATGTTCTCTTTTTTGCTCAACAATAGAATTATCTGTTTGAATAACCCATGATATGCTCTTTGAATTACCGTCAAAAAATAAAATATGCTCCAATTGTCAACCAAAAAGTGGTTTTTTGTCTATATATTTTGAATCCCGCCCTTATGATCAAAGATTCAAAGATTAACATATGTTAGAGTCGCACACATTCTTTTCAAAAATGGTTGATGAACTCGTAGAATTTTCAGAGTATGATCCTGAACTTGCTGATGGTATTCGTTGGCTAGATGATCAGGCGCAGAAAAAAGGTATATCATTTTATGATATGGTTTTTGAAGTGTTGTACAAACACGATGTAAATTCTAAAGCAAAAGAATGGCTTAACACTAGAAATTAAAAATTACTTTCTCAGATCAAGAGATTTGTATTCGCAACCTTCTGGTCCACAATATTTTCCAACGTATACTGCTTTTGGTCTATAAAGTGCAGGCTTTGGTGCAGCCTCTGCAAATTTTTCTTCAATTATATGTGCAGCCCATCCAACTACTCTTGATATTGCAAAAATTGGTGTGTTGAGATCCATTGGAATCTTTAACATATAGTAAAGAGATGCACTGTACAAATCCACATTTGGATAGATGTCTTTTCCTTTTTGTTTTTTCATTTCTTCAATTGTAGTTGTTTCTACTTTTTCTGTAATGGCGTACCATGGGTCTCCTGTCTTTGCAGCAAGTTTTCTTGATAATTCTTTAAGAACCTGTGCTCTAGGATCATATGTTTTGTATACTGCATGACCCATGCCCATAATTCTTTCGCCTTTGCTCATTTTTTCTTTAATCCATGGCACAACATTATCTATTGTACCGATTTCTAAAAGCATCTTCATTACTTCCGTATTTGCACCTCCATGAAGTTCACCGCTTAATGCGCCGATTGCTGCACTTGTTGCTGAATACATGTGTGCTCTAGTTGATGCAACTTGTCTTGCAACAAATGTGGATGCGTTAAACGTATGCTCTGCATGAAGAATTAAACATTTATCGAAAATCTTTTCAATCTCTTCATCCGGTTTTTCCCCTGACATCATATACAAAAAATTTGCAGCATGATCTAAATTTGGATCAGGATCTACTATGTCTAATCCATCTCTTACTCTTTGCCAGCTTGCAATTATAGTTGGTACTTTGGCAATTAGGTTGATTGCTCTATCATAACTTGCTTCTTTAGTTGCAAATTCTTCATCATAATATCCAGCTAGTGCTGCCACAAATGCCTGTAGCATATCCATAGGATCTGCATCTTTTCTCCAATTTCCCATATTGATCTGCATTCTTTTTGTAATCCATCTGGCATCACTTAGTTTGGATTTGAATTCTAATAGTTGCTCTTTGGTTGGCAAAGCATCATGTAATAACAAATATGCCGTTTCTTCAAAACTTGATCTTTTTGTGAGCTCTAATATGTCATAGCCACGATAAATCAGCTTACCTTTCTCTCCATCTATGTTTGAGATTCTAGTATCTGCAACCTCGATTCCACGTAAGCCTATGTTTTTTGTCTCCACGGCTTTACTCTGTGAAATCTTTTATTATATTTATGCGAGAAATACGTCTATGAAGTTTAGTAATTAGTCTAATCTGACAACTCTGGCTCATAAATGATTATTTTTTGATAAAAACTATGAATCCCTCAGAAAGAGAACTTTTAGAGAAACTCGATAATCTTGTTTTGACAGCATCTGGAGATGAATTACTAAAAATTCAAGAGATTGATATTCAAACTCAACTAGATGGCGTATCATTTTATGATGCATTTGTAAATTCAACATCTCTAGCAAATCAAAGCATAAAACAAGAGTCCCGTGAATCCTAGTAGATTTCATTCTTGATTTAAATGAGGGCGTGTAAGTGAATCGACAATAATGGTCTCATCTAAGACAAAGAAAACTGTAAAATCTACAAAGAAAAAAATAGTAAAAAAAACAAAACCAACTCAACAAAGAACTAAAGTCATTTGTATATCTCATAAAGAAGATGCAGATGGAATTAGTTCAGCCGCTTTGATTAGACAAGCATTTGGCGGTGACTCCGTTTTAGTTGATTATCCAGGTCAGATGGAAGCAATACAGAAAGTTTGTGCAGATGAAAAATTAAAGTCTCTATATATTTGCGATTTAGGACTGAGCAAAAAGAATCAAGATGAGTTTGTTGAACTGTTAAAAACTTTAAAGAAGAATCGTGTATCTGTAACTTACATTGATCATCACGATATTGATCCTGAAATTACAAAATCTCTAGAAAAAATTAAAGTTAAAATGATTCATGACATTAATGAATGTACTACAGTTCAAGTCTATAATGCATTTAAATCAAAACTTTCAGATCATGCTCCCTTCATTGCAGCATGTGCCGCTATTACTGACTATATGGAAGATAGACCAATTGGTTCTAAATTACTTCAAATCTATGATAGGCAATTTGCTTTGATCAATGCAACTGTTCTTACATACAATATAGTTGGTCATCAAAAAGATCCTGATTATTTGTTGTATCTTGTAGAGGAATTAGCAGAATCTAAGTTCCCACATGAAATTCCAAATACTTTTGAGTTTGCACAAATTCAAGTTGACAAATTAGCCCAGATAATTGCCAAAGTCAAAAAAGGAATGAAAACTATGAAAAATATTGGATATATGGAAATTATGGATTCTGGAGCAAGCGGTGCTGTTAATTTTGTTTTAGGGTTATCTGGAAAAGATGTTGGTGTTGCATACAAAGAAAGAGTTGATCACGGCATCTATGCTGTTTCAGTTAGAGGTTCAAAATCTTGCAAAGTCCACTTGGGTCAAATCGTTAATCTGCTTGCAACTGAACTCGGTGGTTCTGGTGGAGGACATGATAAAGCATGCGGTGCAGTAATTCCAAAACCAAAAATTAAAAAATTCCTTACAGAATTTAATAAAAAATTAAACTAAAAATTTCAATTACTTTCTATTTGATTTCTACTATTGCATCAATTTCAGTCATTGCGTCTAGAGGCAGGCTTGATACTCCGATTGCAATTCTAGTATGCTTTCCACTATCCCCAAATATTTCATAAAGTAAATCCGATGCAGCATTAATTACTTTTGGATGCTGTGTAAATTCTGGTACTGAATTAACAAATCCAGAAAGTCTTACAAATCTGGAAATCTTTTCAAGATCTCCTAATTCTTTTTTTATTTGTGCGAGTATGTTTATTACACAAATTTTTGCCGATTTTTGTGCAGTTTCAATATTTGCATCAGATACTTTTCCTGTAAATGCCACTTTTCCGTCTTGCAATGGAATTTGTCCTGAAACATATAACAAATTTCCAGTTTTTACTAGTGGAATATATGAACCAGCTGGGGTTGGTGGAACTGGAATACTTATCCCAATTGATTTTATTTTTTCTTCAATCATGAATTTATGGTTTAATTCAGATGATTTTAGTTTTTACTTATTTTTATGGTGACTTTTTCACCTTTGGTTTGATTATTTTGATATACTGTTCTTGTTTTGAATCCTTGTTTTTGAAGACATCCATCTAAGACATATGCCCATGGTAAAGAATGACCGCTGTTTAATTTTGATTCAATTGTTATGTTTTTAGTATTTGCATCAAAATTTACATGCCCTGAACACATAATTTGTAATGCTGCATCCATAATCTCAATAATTTCATCTAATGACTTATTTTTTAAATGAATTCCATTTTTCTCAAGTAGTTTGAGCATATCTAAATCGGGTTTTTTTGAAACCATGATTGAATTTAGAATGTATGTTAAACCATTTTCATTTATAATTCGAATAATTTTGTATACTTCTTGCGCTTCATTTTTTGTCATATCTGCAAGAGCATCTGTCTTTACTGAGTTTCTCCAAATATCTGCAAAAACTCTATTTTGATTTATTCCTAATACTTCAGTTGATGAAAATATCGCTCCCTTTCCATTTTCATCATCAATCATTAACACTTCTGTCTCATCAAAGACAAAACAATTTTGTATGATCTCTGATGATCTAATTTTTACTTCATTTGGTATTGCTCTGTATGATTCTGAACCAATCTGAGTAGATGGCAACAATAACTTTACTTCTAAATTTCTACGCAGCACTGAAAGTAATTGTTCTTTACATTCTGCAAGTAATCCCAAACCCCATTGATCAACCATGATGTTGATGGAAAATTTTGAACCTTCAACCATCATTCTTAATTGTTCAAGTACGTTGTTTGCACTAATGAGGAAATATCTTTTTTCTTCAGAACCTCTTGATTTTCTGCTTTCTTCACTTGCCTTTTTTAAATTTGATATCAAAGCATTCATTGCATTAACTTTGTTGATTTGTTCATGAATTACTGAATCAAAAGCATCTTCAGGTGCAATTGCTGTACACATAATTGGTTTGCTTTTTGAAATGATGACTAATTTTTTACTTTCTAGCTTTAGTAGAGTTGGATATATTTTGGTTCTTGGAAGATCTGAATAATATGCAAGCTCACTTGCGGATATCGTTCCTTTTGATATGAGGGCAACATATGCCTGAGCCTCGTATTTGCTTAGTCCAAATTCTTCAAGACTTACTGTTAATGCTTGTTCATTTACCATGATTATCATTTACATCTGATTAGGTAATATTGAAAGCTAAATTCCTTTACACAAATACTCAAAAAAATTCAAAATTGTAACTCCTTGGTGGTGTTACTGCGGTTACTGGTAAAATTGTGACACTGTCCTGAAATATCAAATCTATGTTGACAATATGGCATGATGGTTAATCCTAATCTAGTTAGAAATGAAAATTCTAGCGTATCCCAAACTGTTACTATTGTTCCTAGACTGGAATATTCTAATTATCTGCTGAGTGATATAATGGATACTTTAAAAAGAAAAAAGGCAGAGATAAAAAAATCAAACCGTGTATACCTAGAACTAGATAATGACGCCCATACATGTGTTAGAGCACTTGATTTTGAAAGAACCATTTCATTTTCTTTAGAAATTCTCTCTAAAATACACAAGAAAATTAACTCTATTGCTGGTATTACTAGCATTCCTAAACTTTTACCTTTAATTCCTATGATGCGAACAGTTAGCGCTCAACTTTATACTCTGCTTCCTGTTTGCAGTAAAAATCTTTCAGAGTTATCAGTTCATTTAGGTAGTATTATTTTAGATTCTGCAATTCTTACTGAGGCTAGATTTGATTTTAGCCAGTCAAATATTGAATCATCTTTGGTCCTAAATGAAGTAAAATTGATGGTAGACTCTAAAATAAATAAGCAGTATCCTAATCTTGATTTTTCTAAAGCATGCAATACTTGAATTTTCTTAACCCCAAAACTGATTTGCCAAAAGACATCTCTAATATTCAATCAATATCTGCAAAAATTGAAAAAAAACTATCCGAATCTGGTGTTCAAATTGATAAATTAACCTTGGAGGAATTACAGGATATAAATAAAATTGTAGGATTGGCCAATTTTATACTCTGTAAATATGAAGATAAAAAAGAAACGCGTTTAATTTTACAGCATTTTGTTTCGATAATAAGTAACTCTGCCCAATCCATGGAAAGTATCGATGATGACATCTCTGAATTAATTTTATCAGCTGAAGATTCTATTAACAAAGTCAAAAATATGCACTCAAAAATTTCAGAAAAATCTGATCTTGAAAAATCGTATCTTGATGAATCTGATAATGAATCAAAAAATGGTTCATTTAATTTAACCAATTTTACTACACCAATTAACACCTCCAAATACCAAGAAAAATCTCAAGGGGATACTGTACAAGTGATATAGATGAGTTTAGCCCCACAAGAATTAGAAAACAATGCAAGCAAGTATGCTTCTGAGGCAATCAAATTTGACTCACAAGGAGCACGAGGCATGGCTATTACTCATTACCAGCACGCAATTGATGCCCTTGTAAAACTAATACAGCTTTATCCTACCAGCAAACTAAATCCAATTTACAAAGATAGATGTAATTCATATCATAACCGAATCACTGCACTTCAAGAATCCCGTGGAGTCGAGCCTGCAGTTGATCCTAATGCTTCTCCTAAAGAGCAACAAGCATCTGTTCAAAGACAAACCGATGAAAATGACTTTGAAGATCTTGTAATGAAAGAAAAGCCTAATGTTACTTGGAGTGAAGTCATTGGATTAGATGATGCAAAGAATGCTTTACGTGAATCTATTGTGTATCCAACAAAACGACCTGATTTGTTTCCTTTAGGTTGGCCAAAAGGCATGTTACTTTACGGTCCACCTGGAACTGGAAAGACAATGTTAGCTGCTGCAACTGCTAACGAAATGGATGGTTACTTCATTAATGTTGATGCTGCGTCAATGATGAGTAAATGGTTAGGTGAAGCTGAAAAGAATGTTTCAAAATTATTTGTAATGGCAAGAAAATATGCAGAAAAAGAAGGTAAACCAGTTATTCTTTTTGTAGATGAAGTTGATTCTCTTTTGGGTTCTAGAAATAGTGAAGTCGGTGGAGAAGTAAGAACCAAAAATCAATTCTTAACTGAGATGGATGGTGTTAATGGAAAAGGTAAAGATTTGATGTTATATGTTATCGGTGCTACAAACAAACCATGGAGTCTTGATTGGCCATTTCTTAGAAGATTCCAAAAAAGAATTTATGTTTCACTTCCAACTCAAGCTGCAAGAGAAAGTCTATTTCAACAATATACAGCTCCACTAAAAAATGCTGTTAGAGTTAATGTGGCAGAACTCTCAAAACTTTTTGACGGTTACAGTGCAAGTGATATCAAAGATGTATGTCAGGCAGCACAAATCAAGGCAGTTCATGAAATATTCAATTCTCCTGATTATCATGAGCCAGTAGAAGGTGAAGCTCCAATACAACCACGTGAACTCACAACTGCTGACTTTAAGGCAATAATGGAAAGAAGAAAACCAAGTGTTTCACTTGAGATGGTACGTGCATACCACAAGTGGAGTGAAGAATTCCGCGCTCTTTAAGATCTGTTTTATTTTTTTAGCGATCAACGTTCAAAAAACTTAAATCCAGAATCAAAAGTACTCGTCGAGGGTCACAATTACTACAAAGAAATCAGTCCACGCAAACAAGTTTGGGAAGCTAATTTTTGATGATGGCACGGTTTTAGATGGCGTAGGCTTTGGTTATTCTACGACTGTTTTTGGTGAAATTGTCTTTAATACTGGAATGGTGGGCTATACTGAGACTCTAACTGATCCATCATACAGCGGTCAAATTCTTACTCTTACTTACCCTCTTGTAGGAAATTATGGTGTTCCTGATCCATCACTTACAGATAAAGATGGAATTTCAACATTCTTTGAATCTGATAAAATCCAAATTCGCGGGTTAGTTGTCCATGAACTCTCTTTATCTGCTAGCCATTGGAATATGTCGATGACTCTGGATGAATGGATGTATAATGAAAAAATTCCTGGAATTTCAGGAATTGATACTAGAGCAGTAACAAAAAACCTTCGTCAAGGCGGAGTGAAAATGGCAGCTCTCGTAGTATCTGATACTGAAATTAATGTAGACGAAGTCAAAAAACAACTTGCAAATGCAACTCATTACAATTCTGAACAATTTATGGATGTTGTATCTACAAAACAAGAAGTAGTTTATGGCTCTGAAGAAAAATCTGTTGTTGTAATCGATACTGGTACAAAAAATGCTATACTAAGAAATATTCGTGAATTGGGATACAAAGTGATACGATTACCTTGGAATACATCTTTTGAAAAAATAATGTCATATCATCCTAATGGTGTTGTAATTAGTAATGGCCCTGGTGATCCTCAAAATTGTCCTGACACTATTGAAACTGCAAAAAAATTAATTGAAAAAAATATTCCTACACTTGGAATATGTTTAGGTGCACAAATTATTGGTCTTGCAGGAAACACTCAAACTTACAAATTAAAATATGGTCACAGAGGACAAAATAAACCGTGTGTTAATTTGGAAAATAATCAAGTCTATGTAACAAGTCAGAATCATGGTTATGGAATAACTCCAGAATCATTGAAAACATCTGAATTTACTTTATGGTTTACAAACGCAGACGATAAAACAGTCGAAGGAATCAAACACAAAAAACAAAATTGTATTGCAGTTCAGTTTCATCCTGAAGCTGCACCGGGACCTTATGATTGTAAATTCGTCTTTGAAGAGCTCAAACACCTTATGGAGGAAGGCAAATCTGCCAAAAAATGAGTCGATAAAAAAAATTCTTGTACTTGGTAGTGGGGCAATAAAAATCGGAGAAGCCGGCGAGAGTCGCTAAAAACGACCGTCAATTTGACTACTCCGGAAGCCAATGCCTCAAAGCAATACATGAAGA
>CAZQXU010000042.1:0-8723 GCA_964597385.1 uncultured Nitrosopumilaceae archaeon
CTCATCAACATAACTTGCACCATGTAAAACAATTATCTCTCTTTTATCTCCAATAGCGTGTAGATGTTGGGCAAAACTTACAAATGGTGCTAGACCTGTTCCTCCACCAATACAAATAATTCTTCTATTGTCTTTTTCTCCGTTTGGAAGAGTTTCATTTATCAAAAGTGCTCTACCTGTAGGTTTTAACCATAAAATTTCATCACCTTCTTTAGCATTGAATAACTGTGTGGTTAATCTACCAGGAAGTGGTTTTCTTACCCATCTAATTACAAGCTCTATGTATTTTTTATTTTCAGGATGTGATGCAATTGAATATGCTCTTCTAACAATTTTTCCACCTTCTACAGGATTTGGTAAACCTAATGTGATAAACTGACCTGCCTGATAATCTGGAACAGGTCCATCTTTTGGTACTAATCTAATAATTACAAGGTCTTCCTTAAGTAACTGAACATAGGTGATGGTTGCTTTGTTATCTACTACCATAACGTTACATCCATCCTAATTATGGTTAAATATCTTGTGTTAATTTCACACTTGTGTTTTTTTTGACCGCTAAACGTTAATAACCAATTTGAAAAACGTAATTCGATCAGTTTACTGATTATTGGGCCGATCGTCTAGTCTGGTAGGATGGGTGCATGGCATGCATCAGATCGAGGGTTCAAATCCCTTTCGGTCCACTCTCTTTTTTTACATTTACAAGTAATCTCTTCAACTCTAAATCTTGTTGTTTAGTCAACTCTTTGATTTCTCTTTCTGATAATGAATATCCAAGTTCAATAATTGCTTGTAACGCACTCTTTCTAACTTCTAAATTAGGGTCGGATAGACAATCATAAATCATTTCTTTAGCTTCTTTTGCTTTAAGATATCCTAATGCTCCTAATGCGCATGCTTTTACCATAGAACTTTGATCATCTAATAGATTGATAATTTCTGATATTGCATTGGTGTCATTTCGATTAGCTATTACTAAAGCTGTATAACCTCTAATGTTTTTATTTTGAGATTTCAAATTATTTACCAATAAATCTGAAATATTATTTTCATTTAATACCAATGCACTAAAAGCTTCTCCTCTCACTTTGATATCCGCATCATCTAATTTTGAAATTATTTTTTGTATGATTTCTATATTATTTGTACTGGAAAGAAATTCAAGATTTTTGATTTTTTCTTCAACAGTTCCTGAATCTAAAATTTCTATGATATTTTTCATATTATTCATTAAAATCCCCAGATCTAGTTAATAATGGTTCAATATTTTTCATAAAATTTTATCTAGAATCAAAAATTCCCTTTTAGCTTTAAATTATCGTTAAATACCGAACTTCTTATGTCAAACGAATCCAGAAACACCATATTCATTGGTAAGAAACCATTGATGGCATATGTAACATCAACGCTAATTCAATTGGCAAACTTACCCTCCGTCTACATCAAAGCTAGAGGTCTAAGCATCGGTCGTGCTGTGGATGTAGCTCAAATCATTGCAAGAAAGACAGAAAATGCTGGATACTCTATTGGAGAAATAAAAATAGGCTCCGAATCATTAGAGTCACAAGACGGTAGAACCAGAAACGTTTCAACAATAGAAATTGAAGTAAAGAGAAACGGTTGATAACTGTACTTTACTTGAAATTTTTTATTTTATTCTCTTTTTGAAAATCTGTATTTCTTTTCTAATTTTTGGAATTTAGGTAATTCAACCAGATCATTGAACTGATCAAAATTTACAACTTTTTGTTTAGCATTTTTTGTAGTTCCTGTACTCTTCAATTCTTTTAAAATATTCATGGTTGCAAAAGTATTAGCAAATAATACTGAAAGTGGATATAAAATAATTTTAAATCCTAATTTATGTAATATTTCTGCTGACATTATAGGAGTTGTTCCTCCTTCTATCATATTTGCTACAAGAGGGGCTTTGATAGATTTTCCAATTATTTTCATCTCTTCTAATGATCTTGGAGCTTCAATAAACACTGCATCTGCACCTGTTTTTTTATTTTGTAATCCACGTTCTATTGCAGCGTCTAATCCTTCTGTAGCTCTTGCATCAGTCCTTGCAACAATTATGAAATCTTTACTTTGTCTTGCATCAATCGCTGCCCCTAATTTTTCGGTGTATTCTTCTTGTGTTATTACTTCTTTTCCTTGCATATGACCGCATCTCTTTGGCCATCTCTGATCTTCTAGAAAAATCCCTGATGCACCTGCCGATTCTAACTCCCTTACCAATTTCCAAACACTTAACGCATTACCATAACCGGTATCTGAATCAACAATTACTGGAACTGAAACGGCTCTGCATATTCTTCTTGCATTATCTAATGTTTCAGTTGCTCCAATGAAACCATAATCTGGCATTCCAAACAATGTAGCTGAAGTTCCATATCCTGTTTGAAACATAGCTTCAAACCCTACTTTTTCTGCAATTTTTGCCCCAATTGCATCATAGACTCCTGGAATTACAAGTGGCTTGTTTGTTTTTAGCATATTTTTCAAATTTTTCATGCTATTACTTTTAGGTAGAATTATTTATGATTTTAAATATTAAAAATAATCTAAATAATTCTACTCTATTTTGATTTCTTTTCCTTTTTTGATAGTTTTTTTCTCATCTATTTTCTTTAATTCTGATTCTAAAAATTTTCTGTATTTCTCAGTTTCATCATTTGTCATATTGGCAAAATTAGAGCTAAGAATTGAACCTATTATGGACATCTTTTCTAACAGATCCGTTGCAACAAATCTTCCAACATTTCCTAGTCTAAACAGAACATCTAATTGCTTTCTAACAATTTCATTTACTTTGTCAACGTCTTCTGCTGTCTCTATTCCTTTTTTTGTTAGTTGATACTTTCCATCTTTAGTTTCTTCAATAAGATCTTCGTCAAGTAATCTTCCTAATAACGGATAGATCAAACCAGGTGAAGGTTTCCATATCCCGTTACTTTGTTCTACTGCATAATCTATGATCTCTTTTCCAGTATGTGCTTTCTTTTTTAGAAGTTCTAAAATAAAATATCTTGAAAATCCTCTAGGTATTGAACTCCCTACTCTTTGAAACCATTCTGAAATCATGATCAATAATATCACTAGTGATATATAATAATTTTTTGAAATCTACGCTCATTACTACATATTTAACCCGCCTTTTAGGTAGTCATTCTGTCAAAATGGTCGAATCTCTTGAATTTGATTTGATAATATGCGGGTCTGGATTGGCTGGTCTAAGAGCAGCTATAGAAGCAGCAAGGAAGAATTCAAAAATCAAAATTGGAATTGTCTCAAAACTCCAAGTTATGCGTTCTCATTCTGTATCTGCAGAAGGTGGAACAGCAGCTGTTCTTTTTGAAGATGAAGGTGATACTATTGAATCTCATATTTATGATACAGTGAAGGGAAGTGATTTTCTTGCAGATCAAGATGTTGCTGAAAGACTTTGTGTGGAGATGCCAAAAGAAATTTATCAATTGGATCATTGGGGAATGCCTTGGTCTAGACGAAAAGATGGAAGAATAGGACAAAGAAATTTCGGTGGTTATAGTTTTCCAAGAGCTACATACGCATCTGATAAAGTTGGTTTCTTTGAAATGCAAACTTTGTATGATACATGTCAAAAATTTGAAAATATTGAATATCTCAATGAATGGTTTGCAACATCAATTATTCATGATGGAAAACGATTTATGGGAATTACTGCAATTGAACTTTCATCTGGCACATTTTATTCAATTAAAGGCAAAGCTCTAATCATTGCAACTGGCGGAGCTGGAAGACTGTATAGTTTCTCAACTTATGCATTATCTTCAACTCCAGATGGTTTGGATATGGCATTACGTGCAGGTATGGCACTCAAAGACATGGAATTTGTTCAATTTCATCCTACTGGAATTTTACCTTCAGGAATATTGATCACTGAAGGAGCAAGAGGTGAGGGAGGATATTTGCTAAATAACAAAGGTGAACGATTTATGAAAAAATATGCTGGTGAAAAAATGGAATTAGCTCCACGTGATATTGTTTCAAGAGCTATGATGACAGAAATGAGTGAAGGACGTGGATTCAAACATGAAACTGGCGTTAATTGCATGAAACTTGATTTACGACATCTTGGGGATGAAAAAATTAAAGAAAAATTAGGAGGTATTAGAGAGATTTCTATTAAATTTTCAGGATTAGATCCTTCAACTGACATACTTGATGTTAGACCTGTATGTCATTACATGATGGGTGGAATTCATACTGATATTGACGGTGCTACTGAACTTCAAGGTGTATGGGCTGCTGGTGAGGCAGCATGTAATAGTGTTCATGGTTCAAATCGACTTGGAGCAAATTCAACTTCTGAGTGTATAGTATGGGGTAAAATTACTGGTAGTTTAGCAGTTGATTATATTGAAAAAAATGTTTTTACCTCTTCTTGGCCTCATCACTTAGTTGCAGCTGAGGAAAAAAGAATCTATGATGGAATATTTCGAGGAAATGGTGATGCTAATCCATATGAGGTTAAACAAGAACTAACTGACATTATGAATGATAAAGCATATGTTTTCAGAAACGAAAAAAATCTTGTTGAAGGATTAAAGAAAATACGTCAACTAAAAGAACAAACTTGGAAGCATGTCGATGACAAAGCAAATGAATACAATACTAACTTTTCAAATGTGATGGAACTTGATTCAATGTTTCGTGTTGCAGAAATTGTTTTGCTTGGAGCTATTAATAGAAAAGAATCACGTGGTGCACATGCAAGAACTGATTATCCCAAACGTGATGATGCAAACTTTTTACATCATACTTTAGCCTATTATGATCCTAAAGAACCAATTATGAAAACACATCCGGTAACAATTACTAAATATCAACCAGTAGAGAGGAAATACTAGATGACTGATCAAGATGAACACAAAGAGGGCATTGGTGGAATGATCAACCCTCGAAGATATGGCATCGAAAGAGTAGCATATCTATTAATGAGATTAAGTGGATTGGGATTACTAGCATATTTTATCGGTCATATCTATGAAACTAGTTCAATTTTAAAAGGTCAAGTTGGATGGAATGAATTTCTTGCAATTACACAAACCAATGAAGGTCATGCTATTTTAGCCATAGTTATTGCAATGTGCGTTTTCCATACTGTCAATGGAATTAGAGTTATGCTTGGACATGGAGGAGTTGGAGTGGGCAAACCTGCAAGACCTGATTATCCATACATTCCAGCCTCTCAAAACATTAGACACAAAATGGGAATCTATTCTGCAATAATACTTGCTGCAATTGCAATGATGTATGGACTCGCGGTAATGTTTGGTGAATAAAATGAGAGAAAGTATTATTATGAAAATACATTATGGAACTGCTTTAGCTGCAGTGGCCCTAGTGGCAGTTCACATATTGATGCGTCTTACACAGGGATTTGCAGAATCTTTGGAATATGAAAGCGTAATTGCAAACTACAAATTCATACCATATGCTGGTATGCTTGAAATAATCTTAATTTTGTTATCTATTCACGGATTTAATGGATTAAGAGTAATCTTACTAGAGTTGAAACAAGGTAGAAAATATGAAAAGGCAGTTTCATATGGATGTGTTGTTGCTATGATTGCATTAATCGCATATGGTTCACGAACAATAATAATGGTCAATACGGGGATGATGTAGATGGCACAAGCACCTAGTTTGGCAGAAAAAAATACTATGAAAAAAATTACTTTACGTATTGCAAGATTTAATCCTGCAAATGACGATGCCAAAAAATTTATGGAATTTAATATTTCATACGAAAAATGGACAACTGTATTAGAGGCTATTCTTAATGTTAAACAACATTTTGATCACTCTATTGCCGTTAGATATTCTTGCAGACAAGCTACTTGTGGTTCATGTGGGATGATTATTAATGGAAAGCCTAGATTAGCATGTTTTACAAAAATTAGCGAGTTGAATTCAAATACTGTGACAGTGGAACCAATGAATAATTTTCCAATTATTCGTGATCTTGCAGTAAAGTTTGAACGATTATTTGATACACACCATAAAGTAAAACCCTATCTTATTCGTGAAGATACTGAAATTTCAAGTAGCACAAAAGAATTCATCCAAACTC
Organism: uncultured Nitrosopumilaceae archaeon; assembly: GCA_964597385.1. Taxonomy (GTDB): domain Archaea; phylum Thermoproteota; class Nitrososphaeria; order Nitrososphaerales; family Nitrosopumilaceae; genus Nitrosarchaeum. The sequence continues at coordinate 6,128 of CAZQXU010000042.1, forward strand.
CTGAAGAACTAGAACAATACATTCAATTTTCAAATTGTATTAAATGTGGATTATGCAACTCTGCATGTCCTACAATGGCAACAGATTCTTCATTCGTAGGACCGCAGGCATTGGCTCAAGCATATCGATATGTTGCTGATAGTAGGGATAAAGGTAAAGACGAGCGCTTAAAAATCATTGATGACTCCCATGGTATTTGGAGATGTCATTTTGCAGGCTCTTGTAGTCAAGTATGTCCAAAAGGAGTAGATCCAGCTATGGGTATTCAATTACTCCGTGGGTATATGTTAGGATTTAGAAGCTAAATTTTCTTTTTTGGATTGGGACTATTATTTACTTGATTGTTAATCTGTTCTGCCATAAAGTGATTTGAGACATTTACTTTAACATCATCAATTCCATCTACTTTCAAAAGATTATCATGAACATCTTGGCAGATTTTAAATCCAAAAACTGCAGGACAAAATGGACTAGTTAAGTGCAAATCTACTTTGACATTGCTATTGTTAATATCTACTTCATCAATTAATTCTAAATCTGTTATTGATGTATTGATTTCAGGATCTACAATCTTTGATAGTTCATCAAAAATTTTCACTCTAAGTTGTTTGATATCTTGACTCATGCAGAAAAAAGCGTTGATGCTATATATAACCATTCTAGAATATCAGTTAATGTATCGTTCTCGTCTTGGTACTGATTTGAGTGATATTACTTTAGATTATGTTTCATCGATTAAAGATGATGTTCAAATAGCGATTTATGATATTATAGGAAGTCAAGCTCATACTATAATGTTATATGAAAAACAAATTATTACAAAAAATGATACAAAAAAAATTCTTTCAGCATTAGAATCTCTAAAAAATGAAAAGTTTGATAATTTAACTGAAGCCGAAGATATTCATGAATTAATTGAAACACTAGTTATCAAAAAAGCAGGAATTACAAGTGGTGGAAAAATGCATACTGCACGTTCCCGAAATGATCAGGTTTCTTTAGATATTCGAATGAAAATTCGTGATGATATTAACATTATTTGTAATTGCTTACTTGATACAATTGAAGCACTTATGTCTCTAGCAAAAAATCATCAAAAAACAATAATGCCTCTTTACACACATCTACAACAAGCTCAAGCTGGTTTATTTTCACATTATCTAATAGCTCAGGCTGATGTATTGTTTAGGGACTTTGATCGTCTTTATGTTACATTTAACCATGTTAATCAAAGTCCATTAGGTGCAGGACCTGTTGGAGGAACTAGTATTGAAATCGATCGACATAGCACAGCAAAAATGTTAGGATTTGACAGTGTTTTAGAAAATTCTCTAGATGCAACTAGTACACGTGATTTTGTTGCTGAATATGTCTCAATGATAGCAATACTGATGACTAATCTGAGTAGAATTTCTGAAGATTTTATTATTTGGTCCACCTCTGAATTTTCCTTTATAGAACTTGCAGATGAATTCACATCTCCATCAAGTGTAATGCCTCAAAAGAAAAACCCCGACATATTGGAATTAACGCGAGGAAAAACTGCAGAGGTAATTGGAAATCTTACTGCAATCCTAACCACCATCAAAGGACTGGCTTCTGGATATGGACGTGATCTACAACAAATTAAATCATCTATTTGGTCTACATCTAAAATTTCTATAAGCGCATTATTGATTTTAAAATCAATTCTTCTTACATTGCATGTTAATGAAAAAGAAATGAAAAAGGCAGCTGAATCTAGTTATCTTATTGCCCTTGATATTGCAGAAAAATTAGTTCAGAATGGAATTCCATTTCGAACAACTCATAAAATTGCAGGAGGTTTGGTACAATTAGCACATCAATACAACAAATCTTTGAATAAGCTCACCGCAAAAGAAATTTCAAAAATTGCACAAGATGCTAAAATCACTCCTAATTTTATACTGAAAATTATTGAATCCACAACAATTACATCTTCTCTAAAAGAAAGAAAGTCCTTTGGCTCTTCTGGATATGATGAGCAAAAAAGAATGATTGAAGATCGTGTGAAGAAAATTAATAATTATAGAATTAATGCAACAAAACGATATAATGATATCACTAAGGCATTAGATGTTCTATCTAGCAAAGTTACTGAATTGTTATAATAGGAGCGGGTCTAGTGGGATTCGGACCCACGACAACCGGATTAAAAGTCCGGTGCGCTACCTGGCTGCGCCATAGACCCCTCACAAAAATGCTTGACGTGTATAATTTAGTCTTTTACAAAATTTTTTTCTGTTGCAGAAACTTTTAATCTGGCAATTTGTTTGAATCAATTCGGGCCCTTGTAGTATAGTCCGGTCTAGAATTCGACCCTGTCACGGTTGAGACGCGTGTTCAAATCCCGCCGAGGGCGCCATTTATCTTAAAATGATTATATCGTCTATTTCATTATGCTATGATCGCTCTAAACATCATATTTTTATATAAAATTGAGAATAATCAAGAAAAAATTTCTACTTATTCAATTATCTTATAATCTGTTAATTTCACAGTAAGATAATTTCTCAATATTTCACTTACAAGAATATTAAAATTCAGGCAATTTTAGTAAAATTTGATGTCTGAA
>CAZQXU010000043.1:0-8520 GCA_964597385.1 uncultured Nitrosopumilaceae archaeon
CAGTAGATTCTTATCTAAAATTTTCAGGAAATCTATATGGCAAAAATTAAGCAAAATTCTTACGTGCTGTTTTACTTTAACCACTCAAAAAAATGGCTTGTTAAAATTTCCAAAAAAGATTCACTTCATACTCATATAGGTGTGATAAAACATGCTGATGCTATTGGAAAAGAATATGGTTCTAGACTAACCACCAACAAAGACAAGTATGTCTATCTAATTGAACCTACGATGTATGACTATGTCATGAAAATTCAGCATGGCACACAAATAGTATATCCTAAAGATATTGGTTACATTATTGCAAGAGCTGGAATTGGCAGTGGTCAAAAAATTTTAGAGATTGGGACTGGTAGTGGTTCTCTTACTTCATTTGTTGCAAGTATTGTAAAGCCACGAGGACACGTCTATACTTTTGACGTTGATGAAAACTTTATGAAAATAGCTGAAAAAAATATCAAAAAAGCAGGAATGTCAAAGTATGTAACTCAGCAAAAAATGGATTTGAAAACTTCAAAAAAACTCCCTGTAGAAGAAGCTGATGTAGCTTTAATTGATCTTGGGGATCCGTGGACTGTTTTGCCACAAGTTCGTAAAATGCTTAAAGGAAGTGGCGCTATTTTTGCAATTTGTCCTACCATGAACCAACTTGAAAAATTAACTATCGCTCTAGTAGAAAATGAATTTACTGACATTGAATCCACTGAACACATCATTAGAACAATTGAAGCACGTGAAGGAAAAACTAGACATTCATTCCAAGGTATTGGTCATACAACGTATCTATGCTATGCTCGTAAGGCATTTTTTGGCAGAGGCTCAAAGAAAAAATCTGATTCTTTTGTTGAATCTGAGACTGTATCTGAGGATGAATCTGATGCCGAATCTACTTAATTAGCATATTTTTAGATTAAAACAAGATTTATTCCTCTATCTCTAGACTATTTGGTATTGGTTAGAAAATTAATCACTGCTACTCAAGTTAAAAAATTCATTCCTGCTAGAAAAGCAAAATCTCGTAAAGGTGATAACGGAACTGTTTTAGTTATTGGCGGCAGTTACATCTACCATGGTGCACCTATTTTATCATCAATTGCTGCATTACGGTGTGGGGTTGATCTAGTATACACATCAGTTCCAAAAGTAAATGTAACTCCTACTAGGGCAATATCTCCAAATCTGATTGTAATTCCTTTAGTTGATCAAAAATTAACACGGGGAGCTGTTAACAAACTTCTTGGTGCATTACCTCACAAATTAGATTCTGCAACAATTGGAATGGGGCTGGCAGTTCAAGAACGTGGGTCATTGTTGCTTTTGATAAAGTCTCTTTTAGATAGGGATGTACGACTTTCACTGGATGCAAGTGCACTAGTTCCTGAAGTATTGCCTCTTTTAGCTGACAAAAATGTTGTAGTGACTCCCCATGCTGGTGAATTTAAGCGATTATTTGGAATTGCCCCTCCTGATTCTAAAAAGGAAAGAATCAATCTAGTTGAAAAAAATGCTAAGGATAATGGAATTGTTGTGTTGCTTAAAGGTGCAACTGATATAATTTCTGATGGTACAACTACATATCTTAATGAGAAAAAAACTCCTGGCATGACAGTAGGTGGAACCGGCGATGTCTTGTCTGGATTAGTGGCTGGAATGCTGTCAAAGAATAGAAATGCATTAGAATCTGCAGTCGCTGCAACTTTTATCAATGGGTTAGCAGGCAAAGCAACTCAAAAGAAATTTGGATTGCATATGACATCTATGGATTTATTAGATGAACTTGCAAATGCAATGAAACCATTTGATAGAATTGTGTGAGTAAAATGAATGCCTTGAAGTACATTGATACCCACATGTCGGGATTAGTTTCTGAATTACAAACCCTAATTCAACAACCCAGTGTTTCTGCAAAAAATGAGGGAATTGAAGAATGTGCTCAATTAGTCAAAAAAACCCTAGAAAAATCTGGAATCAAATCTGAAATATTGAAACTCAAAAATGTGGCACCACTAGTATATGGTGAAGTAAAATCAAAGAAAAATCCAAACAAAACTTTGATGTTTTACAATCATTATGATGTTCAACCTGTAGAACCATATGATTTATGGGATGATCCTCCATTTAGTGGAAAAATAAAAGGAAACAAAATTTTCGGACGAGGCTCCTCTGATGACAAAGGTGAATTAATTACTAGGATAAAGGCAGTCGAAGCATCTCTAAAAACTACTGGTGATGTTCCATGCAACATTAAATTTGTAATAGAAGGTGAGGAAGAAACAGGAAGTGCTCACATTGATGATTATCTAAAAAAATACCAAAAGAAATTTTCATGTGATGGTGTAATTTGGGAATTTGGATATGTTGATTCACAAAATAGACCTATCATCGGTCTTGGAATGAAAGGATTATTGTATGTTGAATTGTCTGTAAAGGAGTCAATTCGTGATGCTCATTCTAGTTTGGCAGTATTGATAAAAAATCCAGCATGGCGATTAATTGAGGCTGTTCAAACATTAAGAAATTCTGATGGAAAAATACTCATAAAAGATTGGTATAATGAAACAACGCCCCTGTCTAAACAAGATTTGGAGATTATATCAAAAGAGCCATTTGATGAACAATCTTTCAAAAAAGAATTTGGTGTAAAGTCATTTGTAGGAAATCTGAAGGGTTTGAATGCAAAAAAAGCCCTTGTTGGTGGTGCTACTTGTAATATCGCTGGATTTGTTTCAGGATATACTGGCGATGGCGCAAAAACAGTTCTTCCTGGTACTGCTTTAGTAAAAATTGATTTTAGATTGGTTCCTAAAATGGATCCAAAGAAACAAGTTCTTAGACTAAAAAAACACTTGAAATCAAAAGGATTTGAGGATATTTCTGTCAAAATTTATCACGGAGAAGCTGCTGCTAGAACAAATCCAACTGATCCGTTTGTAACTAAAGTAAAAGAAGCAGCTGATCAATCCTTTGGAAAATCTATCATTAATGTTTCAAATGCTGGTACTGGTCCTATGCATTCTTTTGTAAATATGTTGCATGCGCCTTGCATTTCTATTGGAAGTACATACATGTTTGCTCGTATCCATTCTCCTAATGAATTTACTAGAATAGATTTACTGAAAAAAACCACAAAATGCATTTATCTTATTATGGAAAAATTTGGAAATGACTAATGTAGGCATCTAGGTAATTTTTTGATAACATGTGCAAGCGATATTCTTCCTGGGCCCATTGTAATTATCAATAATGCACTTGCAAGCAATATTAGATCTATGGCGTATCCTCCATTTCCTGTGAGGCTCGATGCTCCCTTTACTACAAATATAGCTCCAAGCATAATTATTGCAATCATTGATGCTGCAAGTCTTGTAAGTACTCCTATGATTAGTAATATTCCTGAAATTAATTCTGCAAGCGCAATTGGGATCTGCATCTCTACTGGTATGCCGAGATTGCCTAACATTCCAGCAAATCCTGGTCCAAACTTTCCAGATCCTTGTACGATGAAAATTACTCCTATTGCTGCTCTGACACCCCAATTTGTAATTTCATTTAGCTTTGTATTGTGGATGCTAGATTCAGTCAACACGAAATTCTGTTTTTTACCATATAAAATATTTTATCCTTATTTTGAATCAAAAAAGGAGAAAGCCCTTTATTATGCTGTGAAATCATTTGAATTATGTCTATGTACATGCCCGGAGCAACGGCTGTAGGAATTACTTTTAACGGCGGCATAGTTCTTGCAAGTGAAAAAAGGATCGCATTTGGTAACTTTCTTGTAAGCAAATCTTCAAAAAAGACATTTTCAATTACTTCCAAAGTCGGTGCTGCATGTGCTGGCCTTGTAGCTGATATGCAAATTTTAACATTACAAATTGCAGCACTTGCTAAAATTAGAAAAATGGAACTAAAAAGAGATGTTCCTCCAAATACTGTTGCTAAAATGATGTCAAATATGATGTATGAAAGACGATATTTTCCATTATTGACTCAGGTAATAGTTGGTGGGGTGGTTGACAAACCTATCTTGTATACATTAGACCCATTAGGATCTGTTCTTCCTGATGAATATGCTGCAGTTGGAACTGGTGCTGAAATGGCATTGGGTGTTTTAGATCCACAATTCAAACCAAATATGACACAAGAAGAAGCAATTGATTTGGCAAAACGAGCTGTTAGATCTGCAGCACTTCGAGATTCCGCAAGTGGCGATGGACTTGATATCCTAGTTGTTACAAAAGATGGTACTAAAGAATTCACTGAAAAAATTTAATTAAAAATATCTCATCTAGTTTTGATTTCAAATTATTACTGTAAATTTACTTTAAAGTAAAAATATCTAGATTTCATTTGCCATATCGAAGTATTTCCATTCAAAAATTATGAGCAGTATTACTCATTGCAGCTGTACTTCAAATTCTGTCTGTCTATTTCACTATTCTCAAATTCATCCAACTTCAGTAAGAACGCATGAAGTTTTCAATATTAAAAGATCAAAATAGGTTACTCGTAAATCGTTTTTCCAATTTCCCAAAACTTGTCCGATATGTAATGCATATTTTTTATGACTTCTCCTTTTTCCATTTTTTCTAATTCTGCACTTGACACCAATGATTTTCCTACTGCAAGAAACTTGTGCTGTGATTCCTCAACGATACAAACAATTTTTTCTTTTTCGAATTCATCATGGGTTTTGATTCCAGGCCTCATTACATTTGCTCCTTTACACATAAATTTCACAGCACCCATGTCTACTGTTACATGAGGAAATTTTTCAAGCATTTGAGTTTCTGACAAAAATGGAAGATATTCATCATTAATTTTTAAAATTTTTATTCCCTGACCCATAATTATTTGTGCATCATCTGTAATTTCATGTACTTTGAGATTTTTTATTTTTGGAAACTCCATTCCCCACTTTTCTGTAACTGTTTTTAGAAGTGTAGCAGTTTCACTCTTTGAAATTAAGTTGGATTTCAAATTTTTACTATCTCTTGTCTGATGTCTAACAAATCTCTTAGAATAGAACTTGCTGTTTCCATTCCTCCCGCACCTTTTCCGATAATTGTTTGCGTACCAGAATGCTCCGATGTGAATGCAATTGCATTTAGTGTTCCATTAACACATAATGGATCATCTACTGAGACTTCTTTTGGCTCTACTCTGAGTTCTTTATTACATGAAGCAATTAGCTTGATGGCGCAATTATTTTTCCTAGCTTTTTTGATATCTTCTTCAGTAACTTTACGAATTCCTTTACAGTTGATGTCTGGCATTGTTACTTTCATGTCCATTACCCAGTTTGCAAGAATGACTAGTTTTGCAGCTGCATCTAACCCGTCCAAATCTAGCGATTCATCTGCCTCGACATATCCTTTATCTTTGGCATCTTTTAGGGCAGTCTCAAATGACAGTCCGTTTGCCATGTTAGTTAAGATGTAATTTGTTGTTCCATTTAATATTCCTGAAAATGAGCTAATTCTTTCTCCTCTAAGGCTATTTTTTGCATAATCTAAAATTGGTGTTCCTCCACCTACAGTTCCACTGAATTTGAAGATGACTTGATTGTAAATGGCTAATTCCATTAATGATGGAAATGCTAATGCTAATGGTCCCTTATTTACTGATATGACATGCATGCCACGTTTCATCGCTGTTACTATGTGGGTCATTCCAGGTTCTGCATCTTTGTAATTGCTAGCAGTAGTTTCTATGACAACATCTGCGTCCAAGTTTTTGATCATGTCTATCCCTGACATGTTGTTTTTTGTATTTGCGTAATTTTTTACAGTTCCAGTTTTTTTCTTTACTTCGATTAATTTCTCTAATTCTAATCCTGAACTATCTACTGCACTGCCCTTACTATCAAATACGCCAACTACTCTTGGTTTTAATCCGTACTCTGCATAAAGATCCTCTGATCTTGAATCAAATAATTTTACTAAACTTTGACCAACAACACCAAATCCACATAGTATTATTCTCAAACTCTTTCATTCCTTCTTGATTTGTTATTGTAATTCATTTCTTTGATTTTCTTATCATTGATTGTGTTTTATTAATAATTTTTGCATGTTGTTCAATCTGTGCTTAAGAGTGCCTGATATTGACGCACTATCCCTCATCTTTTTTCTCAAGATCAAGTGAAATCGAGTTAATACAGTATCTGAGGTTGGTTGGTTTTGGTCCATCATCAAAAACATGACCTAAATGTGCACCACACTTTTTACAGTTTACTTCAGTTCGTACCATTCCGTAAGCATTATCTGATATGTATTCTATTTTTTCATCTGAAAGCGGTTGCCAAAAACTTGGCCATCCTGAACCCGAATCATATTTTGTTTCAGATGTAAATAGTGGTTCTCCGCAACAAACGCATTTGTAAGTGCCTTTTTCCTTGTTTTTGTAGTATTTTCCTGAAAAAGGCGGTTCAGTTCCCTTGTTAATACAAACCTCAAATTGATCTGGTGTCAGCACTTCTTTCCATTCTTGAGGTGTTTTTTCAATCTTGTCTGCCATGATTTTCTCTCTTTTTGATTATATTAGAATATTTTCTATTTTTTAAGCTTCTTTCTTTTTTCCTCGGTTCTTTTTTCTGATTCAAATCTCTCTAAATCATATTCTTTTAAATCCACAAATTTTATAATTTTACTTAAATTTGGATGGACTTTGTTCATTTCTTTAAACATTTGTTGTGCAACTTGTCTGTAGTCAATATGGCCTTGTGGGACTGTTCTTAATTCAATTAAATGACAAGCTTCTCTGAGATTAAATTTCATAAAGTATGGATAATTATATGCAAAGTTCACAACATACTGCCCTTGTTCTGGATATTTTTTTCTAATTTTATCAAATGTATATTTTGTCTTATTCATACATTCATGATAATCTTTTTCAATTCCTAAAACTTTGATTTCATTTGGAGTATTATATCCATGGTCTGTTGTAAGTAATTGTCTTTCTAGTGTCAATGCTCTATGTCTATGAAAATCTCTGAACATTCCAAAATTATTTAGTAAATCAAATGTATAGTATACACTTTCAAATGCTCTGGATGGTCTGTGACGTCTATTTTTTCGTAATTTTGCAAACGATTCTATTATTTTTATTTTTTTTATTTGTGGTAATTTTTTTACTTGTTGCATTATGTTAAGATATGATGTGCTTGGAGATTGTTCATAGATTATACTTGTAATGATTTTATCTATGGCTATTTTTTCTGGTTCGTAATCAACCAACTGTGTTTTAACCCCTGAAATTATTTTTGGTTTGATTTCGTTTGCTATATTTTTAGATGCTTTTTTCAGTTCCTGAAGATAACTTTGGAACGCTTTACCGTATTTGTCATCAGCTCTTTTGACAAAAGCCTTGATTGTAACATCTAACTCTTTTTTGATTTTTGAGGCTAAATTTTGCTCTTCTTCCAGTTCTGATGCCCCAAGTATTGTTAGGAGGTATTCAAAAGCACGACCGTTTCCAGTAATTCCGACATTTGTTAGAGTTGATGCAGGTAATAAACCGCGCAGAATGTCTAATGCCTTTGCTTTTGTTGAGCCATTGTAAATCATATTTGCAGATTTAATGTCTTTTTCCTCTTTAAGTTTGGAAAATGTTTTTTCTTTTCCATCTTTTGAATCTTTGAAAGTGTATTTTTCAATAGGATATTTTTCTCGAATGTATTTTATCATTGGTTCAATATTTTTTGAATACATATCAAATGAAAAATTACATGTCTCTAAATACAAATCAGCAAATCTTGAGTTCATTAATTGTGAATCTTTATAGAATCTATATTCTCCATTAATTTTTTTATTCCATGCTACATATCTTGATGATTTTTCTAAATATGATAATCCTATTCTTCTATCTTCAATTTTTTTAACTGCAATATTGGATAAGCCTTCAATTGCAATTTGTGCTTCTCCAAGTTCTGCTACAGAATCATCTCCATATTCTAATAATACGCGATTGTAAAATTCCTCACCTCTATTTTCATTTTGTAAAAACTCATCTAGGAATATTCTGCGCATATTTTTGTCGGTTCTACTGTATCTTGACATTAATGCGCCACGATCTACTTGTCTTGGTGTAATTATTGCAAAAACATTTTCGTCAGTATTTGAAAAATGGCCTGATAAAATCTTTTTTTCATTACTTGAAAATTCTGACAATACAGTTGTCATTATTTCCAATTATTAATAGTCTATTTCTTTTTTCCAATTTGAATTAGATCGGGTGCTTTATTTTTCTCTTGTCCTTTTGATTGCCATCTTAGTAATACTTCTTTGAATGCATTTGCATCTGCTTCATTTTCAGTATACATTAGTGCAGTCACCCATCTACCTTTTCCTGCCTTTCCACCTACAGAATTCATCCAAAAATTACTTGGTAATGTCTCCATCAGTTTGTTAGATGGGTCTTTTGTTACTTCTAGCCATCTTTGTCCTACGAAATTCAAAATTTGTTCTAATTCTTCTTTTTGGATCATGATGTTTTTCATATAATGCTAAATTTTAAAAT
>CAZQXU010000044.1:0-8450 GCA_964597385.1 uncultured Nitrosopumilaceae archaeon
TCGTGATAACATCCAATTTTCATATTATTGCATTTCATTACAAAATTCCTTGTTTATGTTGATTCTTTAATCTTGTTTGTCAGACAATTATAATTACACATTATACCTATTGTCTATAATGGCAAATATCAAAAGCATAGGTCGTTTTTTTATTTTTATTATAGGTGGACTTGTTGCTATTATTGTTGGTTCATTTATGATTCGTGGAACTATGCATATGTGGGATAAACCTGATTCTGACAAAAAATCTGATAAAAATAATGACTAAAAAACAAGTATGATAAACTGATTTTAGAAATGATGCCTGACTCTTCAATTAGAAAATCCCTTGAAGATTATGTAAAATTAAGAATTAGAGATGTTCCATCTGAAATTCATCAAACTTTTCCAAATGTTAAACAAATTTGGAAATGTGAAAACCAAGTTGATTTTCTTTATGGATATTATGTCGGAAAGATCGAAGAAGGAACATTACATTATTTACTTAAAGCAACTCGAGCATCGGCAGGTGGGTTTGTCGATGCTTTTGAAATTAGAGGTATTCTTGAAACATATAGAACAGATCTGAGAAATTCTATTGAGAAAGCACTCTCTTAGTGAAGTAGAAATACTACACTGTTCTAAATATTGACATGGTTGGACCTCAAGATGGTGGATTCGGTTTTGATCAATCAAAAAAATACACTAATGTTGAAAATATAGAGCAAGTATGTGTTCAATGCCAAGCTGGTCAACACAAAAAATGTTTGGTAAAGTCAAAACAACAAGAAAACTGTGAATGCGAACATTGCCTGATTTATGGATAATGCATTTCAAAATTAATTTAATTATTTCTATCTCTTATTATTATAAAATTCATTCTTGTGATTTTTAATAATTGCGTAGATTCAATAAGTGTTGTTTTTAATTAATTGATATGTCTAAAATTAAACAAATAATTGCATGGGTTGCAATTCTTGGTGGTGGTATTGGCTTTTTCTTCTTCTCATTATATGCCGTAGACTTTATGCGTTAAATTTGGAAATTATCTTTATTCTTTAGACTCTGTCTTTTCTTTTAGTTTTTCAAGTTCCTCTCTAGTTTGAGCATGTTCTCTACGCTCTTTGTCTAATAGAACATGAAGTGTTTCTAACTCTTTTTCTGCCTTACTTAGTTTTGATTTTAATCCTCCAACCACCGCACTAGCAGCTTCGATTATGCCTTTAGTTGCTTTTTTATCTGTAATTTCTCCTTCAATGAATTCTTTTTCTTTAGAGGTGAAAATTCCAGTTTCACCATCGATATTTTCTTGTGTATTTTTTACGTCATGTTTTGCATTATACAGTCTTGAAGTAATCTCTTCTAACTCTTTTTGTGCTTGAATCCGCTGTGCACGTATTTCATGTAATTCTGATTGCCCTTCAGTAATTTTTTCCTTAATATCCTCATACTCTTTTGTGATCTTTTCAAGTTCTTGATTCTTTTTTGTAAGGTTGATCTCTACTCTATCTATTTCCTCAATAATTTTTTTATTTTTATTGAATTTTTCTTCTGAATCATTTATTTTTGTTTTAATATTTTTGTATTCCAAGTATATTGTATCAAGTTCTAATTTTTTTTGATTTGATTCTCTCTTTATCTCCATTAATTTACTAGTTGCTTCATCGTATTCTTCTTTTACACTTTGTAGCTTTTTTGTAATGTTGTCAATCTCTTCTTGTTTTGTTCTAAATTCAATTTGTAGTCCTTCTACTTCTGTTTCAAGTGATTCTTTTAGAACATTCTCTTCATTTTTTTCATATATTTTTTCTTCTTGCTCCTTTTTCTTTCCAAAAAGACCCATGTTAATCTACAAAAATCTCCAAAAGATGAACCTTTCTTTAGTTTTTTGCTCTTGTGCGAATAAACTTGAGGTAAAACCCAATTCCACCAATAACTATACCTCCAATCAACGCTAGCATTCCCAATTCTGGATTATCGGGATTAATGTTTGGTGCTAAAAATAACAATAATGCCCCAAATATGATTAGAGCAAAACTGCTACCTCCTCTTGATTTATTGTGCTCGCTGTGTACCATTTTAGATATATTCTGAAATTGTTTTTGCGACTTTCTTTCTTCCGATATCTGTTATGAGTGGTCCAATTTTAGGTCCTCTTGATGTGCCTAGTATTATCTGATACAAAATTCTAAAGAAGTCTTTTGGTTCAACACCGTTTGATTTTGCAATTTGATATATTGTATTTTGAATGTCTTCTGGTTCTTCTTCTGCATTGAGTGCATCTACTAATAATTTTAAAACTTTTTTTGCTGATTCATCCATATCTACTTGTGTTTTTTCTTGCTGATCAAACTCATCTGCAAAATTTCCCGCTAATTCGATTAATTTTTCTATTTGTGGATCAGAGTTTTTGATCACACCGTAATCTAATAGTTTTTTCATTACCATTTCAGTTCTGTTTTCTTTGAACATTTTTGCCAATTCAACTAATAATCTATAATTGACATGTATGCTTGGTTGTTTTGGAGGATTTAGTAGATTTACATATTCGTAGAGTCCCTTTGATTTTATTAATTTGGCCTCATTGTCAACCTTGATTTTTCCAAAAAATATGTCTTCTAATTCATTATACTCGTTCATCAATGATGGTATGTCTTCAAATCCTAACTCTCTTGCACCTGTAATTCTTTTGTAAAGTAGTAACAATATTGATTTTGGACTTCCAAACTCCATCCATTTTTGTCCTGTAACCACATTTCCTAATGATTTTGAAATCTTTTTTCCTCCTTTATCCAAAAACATTTCATATTTTACATGATGCGGATGTGGAAAATTTAAAATCTCATCTGAGACCCAGTCGTTTACTTTTACTGAATCCATGATGTCTTTTCCATACGCTTCAAATCTAATATCAAATGCTGCCCATCTTGCTGCAAATTCTACTTTCCATGCTAATTTGCCAAGATCTTTTGTGATATCTGCTTCTCCATCGTGTCCACAACCTTTGATCATTTTTGAGCTAATTTCTGCGTCATGACACTTGTATCTCACCTTTTTCTCATTTTCTAGATACTCAAATGCTTCTGCCGTGTAAAGTCGGTCACAATTTGAACATACTGGAAAGTATGGTAGAAATTTTTGATATTTTTCTTGTCCTACCAATTCTGAAATTTTATCTCCTATCTTTGCGCTGTTTTGTAAAATTGTATGAATTTGTTCTTTTAGCAATCCATTTTTGTAAGTGTCTTTTGCTCTTCTGAATTCATATTTAATTCCCATCTTGTCCAGTCCATCTAAAAGAATACTGCTCATGTGCATTCCATATGACTCATGACAACCGTAAGGGTCTGGAATCAACGAAACTGGTTTAGCAATGTGTTTTTCTAAATCATCTGGAAATCCTTCCGGAATTTTTCTCAATCCGTCTAGATCATCTGAATATGCAATTAATTCTGATTTGAATCCATAATTTTCTAATGCAAGTTTTACTCCATATGCCCTAACTGCATCTCCTAAACTTCCTATATGTGGAACTCCTGAAGCACCAAGTCCGCTTTCAACTCTTAATAGTTCTAAACTTCTACCAAGAGTTTTTTCTCGCTCTAGTAGCTCATGAGCCAATTTATCTATCCAAGTTCCCTTGCCGAAAATTTCTTGTTCTGACATGTCTATTCTTTATTCAACGATTTTGTCATGTATGGCCCATATAACGAATACCCTATTTTCTGATAATACTCTCTTGTTCCTACAGCACTAATTACAAGTAGTTTTGTAGCATCAAATTCTTCTTTGGAAATTTTTTCAGCCTCTTTCATTAAATTTTTCCCCAATCCTGAATGCTGAATCTCATTTTCTCCTTTTTCACCAAGCTTCAATGATTTACCATAAACGTGCAATTCTCTTACAATGCAAGAATTATCTTCAATTTCTTTTCTATGTGCTTGATTACTTGGTTTTCTTAATCTTAAAAATCCATAAATTGATTCATTTGAATCTTCATATGACAAAAATACTTCTTTTCCTCCCGATGAATCGTAATTAATTCTGTTTAATTTAATATCTTGTTCACTAGTTTTTTTGTTTGACAAACCTGCCTCTCTACATCTAATGCATTTGCATGAAATACCTTGTTTGCTTAGATTTTGTTGTACTATCTGTCTGAGATTTCCTGATTTTGGACCTGCTATGATCTCATTTGGTGATATCTCTCTTTGAACTCTCATTATTCTGACCCATTTTGGAACATTTTTCTTTACTTCGGTTAAAACTTTGATCATATCATGATCCGAGTATGGGGCGTATTTTCCTTGTTTGTATTCCTCATAGAGTGGTGTGTTTTCAATTACTAGTGATGGGTAAATTTTCAACATGTCTGGTCTAAGTTCTGGGTCTTCAAACAATTTTTTAAAATCTGTAATATCTTCTTCTGGTGTCATTGTAGGAAGTCCGGGCATCATATGTGCTACGATTTTATATCCTGCATCTTTAGAAATTTGAAATGATTCTGTAACATCTTTGTAATTATGCCCTCTGTTAACAATTTGGTATACTCTGTCTTGTAGTGATTGAACTCCTATCTCTATTCTAGTAATTCCGTAATCTAACATCGCATCAACATGTTTTTGCTTGCAATAGTCTGGTTTTGTTTCAATTGTAAATCCGACGTTTCTTATTTTTGCATGTTCGTTGTTTAATTTAGCTTCCTCCAAATTTTTTGAATCAATTCCATTTAACGCATCATAGCAAGATTTGATAAAATTTTCTTGATAGTCTTTTGGCATGAACAAAAATGTGCCTCCTACAATTACTATCTCCATTTTAGATGGATCATGTCCAAAAGCAATTAATTTTTCAATTTTTGATATTATCTGCAGTTTAGGATCATATTCATTTTGTATTGCGTTAAGTGTTGATGGCTCTTTTCCAGTATAACTATTGGGCGAATTGAATTCTATTCCGCCTGGACAGTACGTACATCTTCCATGAGGGCATGCATAAGGTTTTGGCATCAATGCAATTACTGATACTCCAGATGCCGTTTTGATTGGTTTCTTTAACAGCACTTTTTGTAATTTAAAAAAATCAGCATCTTTTACAGTTGAAAGAATTTCATGATTTCTTGGAATTCTTTCTAGTGCGTATTTTGCACATATTTTTTTAATTTCTGCCTTTACTTGTTTTTTAGTTGGCTCTTTAATTGTCAAAAGATTCTGCGTTATTTCAGTACATGCAGTTGAAAATAACACATCTAGTTTATTCATATTTGAAATCATATCTAATTGAACATAAATTCGTTAAATAATCTTGGGACGTTAGATGTCTAATTTTGCCTGAAAATTCATTCTTTTACTATGTTTATTCATAGCAGGTTATTTGCTTGTGGTTCTGTTCCTTCTTGTCTCTGTTCTTTTTTATATTCTATCTTTAACCAGATTGGTGTTATGATTGTAGTTACTGCTACCATAATCACAATGGTGGAATACACACTTGATGTTAAAATTCCTGATGCTACTCCTACTCCTGCCACAATCAAACCTACTTCTCCTCTTGATATCATGCCTATTCCAACTTTCATTCCTTTTGATTTGCTTTTCAAAAACATCATTGCTGGTAGTCCACATCCCAATAATTTTGTCGCAATTGCTATTGCAATAATTATTCCACTGAGATACAATATCTCTGCGTTTACTTGTCTGAAATCTACTTGTGCACCAATTATTGCAAAGAATAATGGTGCAAAGATTAATCCTATTTGATGTGCATAGTTCTCAACTTTTTCAAATACCTTAGTAGTTGATAATGCCATACCTACTGCAAATGCTCCTACTATCGGTGACAGTCCTATGGATCCTGCAAGTGCAGCTGCTCCAAAAAATGATGCTGTTGCAATTCCTTCTACACTTCCTTTAGCTTTCCATAATCTCGGTGTGATGATTTTTGGCATGACCCAAACAGATGCTATTAGCATTGCTGCAAAGAATCCTAACACTTGAAGAATTTTTATTGTTACATCTGAAATATCTATACTGTCTATTCCTCCTGGACCATTTGCAATTGATATTACCACTGATAGTACTGCTATAGCTAAAATATCATCAACTACAGCAGCTCCTATAATTAGACGTGCTTCTGTTGATTTGAGTTTTCCAAATTCGCTTAATACTTGAACTGAAATTGCGATACTTGTTGCTGTAAGTGCTGTGGCGATAAGCATTGATTGCAACGCATCAAAACCAAACATTTGAAAAACTATCAGTCCTACCGCAAATGGAACTACAACCCCTAATGTTCCAACTGTAAACGATGCTTTCCCGCCTTTTAGGAATTCCTTTGGAGTCATCTCAAGTCCTGCCATAAACAAAATTACTATTGCTCCGATCTCTCCTAGAATTTTTATCTCATTGTTGATGTTAACTAGTGATACTCCGCCAGACCCGACAATATATGCTCCGAGTGCAAATGGGCCAATTACCATACCTGCTATTAGCTCTCCTAATACAATTGGAAGTTTAAGCCTAAGAAACAACTCCGCCATTATTTTTGCGGCAAAGAGTAGAATTCCTACTCCTATGATCGTTTCAATAAAATTAGCTTCTGCTGCCATCTGTTCTCTATTTTTGTTGATATATTGCTAATATAAGGCGATATTTGGTTGAAAATTATTTCGTATTTGTCTAATTATGTGATTTTTGATGAATTCACAAAAACTCCTTTTTTGGATACTATCTGCCCTATTTCTTGAGTTGTAATTTTGTGTTTTTTGAAAATTGATTTTATTCTTGATACTTGATCTTTTGGAGATATGATGCAAAATCCTATTCCCATGTTAAATGTCTTATACATTTCTTCTTGTTTTACTCCTTGTTCTTCAATTAATCCCATTATTGGAGGTATTTTTGGTAAACTATCTATATCATATCCTATTTTTTTAAGTCTCATTAGTTTTGTAAATGCTCCGCCCGTGATGTGGGCTAATCCATTAATCTTGCATTTTTGAATAATTTCTAAAACTGGTTTTACATAAATTTCTGTTGGCGTCAATAATGCGTTCCCTATGACTCCAACTCCCTTCACTTTGTCTTTTACAGAATATTTTGATAACAGAGCTTTTCTTGCAAGTGAGTATCCGTTTGAGTGAATACCACTACTATTTGCCCCAATAATTACATCTCCTGGTTTTATTTTGTTACCCAACACAATATCTTTTTTTGAAACAAGACCTACTACCATTCCTGCTAAATCAAATGAGAATTCTTTTCCTGTAAGAACATCCGGCATTATTGCTGTCTCTCCTCCTACAATTGGTAATGCTGACTTCTTTGCCCCATTAACTAATCCTTCTACAATTTTTTTAAAGATTATTTGATCATTTTTGTTTGCAGCAATATAGTCTACAAATGAAACCGGAGTTGCACCGATACATATTATGTCATTTACATTCATTGCAACACAATCAATTCCTATAGTGTTGTATTTTTTCATCATATTTGCAATTACTACCTTTGTACCTACGCCGTCTGTATGTGTAGCTAGTAATTGTCCTCCTGGAATTTCTACAATTCCTGCATAATGTCCAAAACCATGTGTTATCTTTGCCATTTTTTGGAGTTTATGTGTGGATTCAATCAGTCTGCCTATTGCTGCCTGACTTTGTTTAATTTTGGTAATATCCACGCCTGCATCTTTGTAGGTTAAACCCATAGTTTCATGCGTATTTGCTGTGAATAAAAGAATTTGCCTGCCATATGGCTTACATGTACATTCCAGAAAACTCTTCTCTGTGCTTGACATATTTTTGAGATAATTCGTTAAATTCAGAATGAATTCTCTCTTTTTCTTTCTCCAAACTACTAGTGTCTATTTTCATATCGTAGAATCTGTTTAATGCTTCTATCAATGTAGATGCCGCTATAGGATCCGGTGATGTTTTATTTGCTTTTGCAAGTAATGCCACTCCTTGAATTTTTCTTACAATACATTCGTTTAAAATTCCTCCTGGAATTCCAGTGATGAATCCTTGCGGGATCATGCTGATATCTTTATCTGCCATCATTCTTACCAAATCTTCTTTTGCTGCACAATATGCTTTATCATCATGTTCTTCACTTGGAATTCCATCTAAAATTACAATTTCTTTTGATCCTTTTTTTTCTGACCAATCTAAAATAGCTGAAACCAATGAATACAATCCCTCCATTCTTAATGTTATTTCACAAATTATTGCACATATTGTTCCATCTTTATTTGCATAAAATCTAAAAGGATGACGCAGTCTTCCTTTCATAAAAACAGTTGATGGTGGAAGATATTTTGATCTCATCAATCCAATTTCTTCCATCTTTAATTCTTCGATGATATGGCTGATTGAAAGTGATCCTACCAGACCTGCTCCAACAAATCCTGCAAATATTATCGGACTGTTTAGTTCTACTTTTTTTATTTCAAATACTTCTGCTTCTGGAAATCCATCT
>CAZQXU010000045.1:0-4855 GCA_964597385.1 uncultured Nitrosopumilaceae archaeon
CTTCTGGAAATCCATCTGCCACTCTCTACGTCAATTATTCTGTCTAATTACTTTTATGAATAAACAGATTCAACATGGTTCTTCCTTTGTCTGTTATGGAATAGATCATGTTTGCTCCTACTGCTTCTTTTTGCACAAAGTTGTAATCTATACAAAGATGCAGATAATTCAGAAATGATTTTTTCATTCTTATCTTAGATTTTGAATATAGATCTGAAAACGTCATTGGGTTTCCTCTAAGTTGGTATAATAATTTTAGAAGAGATAATGTGCTGTAATCTCTTGTTCTTGCTTTTACTGCATCTAGTATCTGGACATCTCTTTTTATAATAAAATCTTCGAATTGGTCTGCTACTTCTACAGGTATGTATGTTAGTCTTGCTCGCATCATACCGTATGGTACGGTACATTACCTTATTAATGTTCATCTCAAGCTTTGTTGCTCTATCTAGATGGTTTTTTTACACCATTTTCATGCCTATTGATCTAATTGTGTTCCTAAAATGTCAAAAATTAAACAACTTCAATCTGACTGGAATTTTATTGAAACAACTATGGTTTGTTGCTTCTTGGATTTTTATATCTGAATTTGTTAATTTTGATTAGTTCTGCATATGATCCAAATTTAGACGAGTCTGAAATTTTATCAAGCTCATCATCTGATTCATCGTTACCATCAAATCTTTTCAATATTTTGTAATTGGTACTTCTTTCGGCAGGTGTTCTCCCTATCTCTTTGACAAGTCGTCTGATCTCTTTTGGTTTTATCAATTGTCCGTGATTGGAACCAGCTGAAGTTGAAATACTCTCATTGATTAGTGTTCCACCAAAGTCATTTGCTCCCCACATTAACAACAACTGTGACATTTTCTGTCCTTCCTTTACCCAAGACATTTGAATATTGTCAATCTGATTGTTCAGTAATATTCTTGCAATGGCATGTGTAAGTAATACATCTTTTCCACTTCCTCCTTCTCTAATCTCTTCATGAAGTTGATGTTTATACATTGGAGCTTCACTGTGAATAAAATTAAGTGGAACAAATTCTGTGAATCCTTTTGTCTCTTTTTGAATTTCTCTGATTTTTACAATATGGTTTACTCTGTCTTCTGGAGTTTCAATATGTCCAAACATCATAGTTGATGTAGTGTTAATTCCAAGATTATGTGCAGTTTTAATTACTTCTATCCAATCTTTCACACTTATCCTTCCTGGGGAAATTTTATCTCTTAATTTCTGATCTAAAATTTCAGCTGCAGTTCCTGGGAGTGTATTTACTCCTGCTTCTTTGAGTCTTTTTAGATATTCTCTAATCGTAGTCTTTGATCTTGATGCTCCATAAAGTACTTCTTCAGGTGAAAATCCATGTATGTGAATATCTGGAATCTCTTTTTTAATCTCTTTACAAATATTTTCATATAATTCTCCATCCATATCTGGTGGAAGGCCTGCTTGGATACATACCTCAGTAGCGCCTAATTGATGTGCTTCTTTTGCGCGTCTTACAATCTCCTCAGTTGGGAGAAAATATCCTTCTTCTTCTCTAAAGTCTCTACTAAATGCACAAAAACCACACTGCTTAATGCATACGTTAGTGAAATTGATGTTTCTATTTACAACATATGTTACCGTATCTCCTACTCTTCTACTTCTAATTTCATCTGCTACTAATCCTACTAAATGAAAATCAATACCTGCTGTATTGTACAGTCTTAATCCTTCTTCTGCTGATATTTCTTTGTCAGATAATGCCTTGTTTAAAATTTCAGAAATATGTGAATCTGATTTTTTAAGTAGGGAATCTATATTTACATTCATTTCCAATAATCCTTCCTTACCAATCCTTCTTCATCTTCAATTTCTTTCATCTTACCTCTTAACTCTTTGCCAATAAATGAAAAAAATTCTGGATATATTGGAAATCTGCATTTTAAATCAAACCCTGCATTCTTTGAATCTTGTTCAACTTTTTTAATCTCTGGCCATGAAAATTCTGGATTTACATAATCTGGTGTAAGTGGTGAAATTCCACCCCAATCATTAATTCCTAAAGATAGAAAACTCTGATATGAATTTGGAGATAAATTTGGTGGAATCTGTATGTTCATTTTTGGCATGATTACTCTTGTTAATGCAACAATTATCTTGAAATAATTTTCATTGGCTGGCGGAAAATTCTTCATCTTAGTGTCTTGCTTTGGCTGAAAGTTTTGAATAATTACCTCTTGAATATTTCCATATTTTTCTTGTAGTTTTTTTATTGCAATGATGGAATCTATTACCTCTATTGGTGTTTCACCAATACCTACAAGAATTCCTGTAGTCATTGGAATTTTTAATCTACCTGTGTTTTCTAACACCTCTAGTCTTGCTTTTGGTCTTTTACTGGAAGCAAGATAATGAGGCATGTCTTTTTTTGTCAGTCTTTCACTAACATTTTCAAGCATTATGCCCATTGACACATTGGTTTTCTGTAATTCCTTTAGCTCATCATAGTTCAAATTTCCAGCATTGGTATGTGGGAATAATCCCTCTTCTATTGCTAATTCTGATGCATGAATCAAATATTCTGTAGTTGAACTAAATCCATTTTCTTTTAGCCACTCTTTGGCTTCTTGGTATTTCTGTTCTGGTCTTTCACCTGTCACAAATAATGCTTCTATACATCGATATTTTTTTGCAAGACTCAATAACTGTTTTATTTCTTGTTTTGACATCAGTGATATTTTATTTTCACTAGGTTCTGCCTTGTAAGTACAGTATGAACATGTGTCTTTGCATAAATTTACAATATTAAAAAATGCTTTTTTTGAGAATGTTACTGAATCTTTTTTAAATCTCTGTCTTAGTTTTTGTGCTGTTGAAAATAATTCTTTAGAATCTATTTTTGAATTTTGATATATTTCTATTATATTGTCTCTGGAAATTATTTTATCTTCTAAAACACTGTTTAAACTCTCAGAGTTTAATACAAGCTCATTCAATAGTTGGTGTTTTTGTCTAGAGGTATTTATGCTTGTATCGTGTTAATTTCAATTTGGTCGTTCATCTAGAGTGATTGTGATGTTAGTTGTTCTACCATCTCTTAGAACCTCTAAAACCATTTCATCTCCTACTGATTTTGCTCTTTGCAAATGAATTAAAATATCATCTATTTTTCTTACTTGATTTCCGTCAACTGATAAAATAATATCTCCTCCGATTTGATACTTTATTCCATCGACTTCTACAGTCTCATTTGAACCATGAATCCCTGCTTTTGCAGCTGGACTGTTATCTACAACTGTAATTACTAGAAAACCTACAGCATCATTTAGATTCAAAACTTTAGCTAGATCAGGATCAATATCTCTACCAGCTATTCCAATCCATGGATGTTGATATTTCCCATCTTCAATTAGTTTTGGAACAATTTTAGCTAATGTTTGTGATGGCACTGCAAATCCAACTCCTGTAAATTCTCCTGTTGTAGATTGTATGGCTGTATTAATTCCAACAATCTCCCCTCTCATATTCAGCAATGGTCCCCCTGAATTGCCTGGATTAATTGCAGCATCTGTTTGAATTACATCTGGAATGGAATATCCTGCACCCGAAGGTAAGAGTCTCCCTAATTGACTAACTATTCCAGAAGTCATAGAACCTGATAATCCAAATGGATTTCCAATAGCAGCTATTGGCTCCCCAACTTTGAGATTAGCCGAGTCTCCTAATCGTAATGGTTGTAATAATGATAAATCTGCATTTACTTTGATTACTCCTATGTCTGTATATTCATCAAAGCCTACAATCTCTGCATTATATGATCTTCCATCCAAAAATGTGACTACTACTTTTTTTACATTTTTAACAACATGAGAATTTGTAATAATATGACCTTGTTTATCAAAAACAAAACCAGAACCTACCCCGCTAGTTCCATTTGACTGCTCTGCTCTCTGAACGTTAATTCTAACTACTCCTGGTTCTGATTTTTCAAATATTTCAATCAATGAAAGCTTTTTTGAGTAATCTGTAATTGTTGTTCCTGCTGCACTTGGAATTGATTTGTTATCTGAAATGACATCTGATTTTACTGCAGTTGGTGGCACTGCTAAAATTACTGCAAAAATTATTGCAACAATTGCTGCCCCACCTATAGCTCCGACAATTACTCCTGATTTATCCATGCAAAATCGGTACCCAATTTTCTATCTAAAAGCATTGCTATACACTGATTGAGTTTTGAACATGATCTTTCATATAGTATTTTCGTCCTCTCCATGATACGGCACTATTTTTAGCTTGAAGCAATCCGCTCAAAAATCCTAATACTACTACTAGGCTACCTATTGGGGCAAACAACGCATCAATTAATTTTAATTGCAATAATTTTTTGACTTCGATTATTGCTCCCATGTAAATCATTATTGTGGAAATAATTGATGTTACAAATAATAATGAAAATGATGTTGTTTTGAATGCTCCAAAAACTGAATATGCTAAAATTGGAAATGGCATAAATAACAAAAATAATACTGCAAAAAAACATCCAATTGCAATTTTTTTACTCTGTAAATACAACGGAACCATCAGCCTTTTTAATGCATTCCAAAGTGTACTTTTATCTCTGGCCCAAACTGCATCAATTAGATGGTCTCCTCTAACGATTTTCATTTTATGTCCTGATTCTTTTACTTTTTTTCCAAGGGCACCATCTTCAATAATTTCATGTTTAACGCTCTCATGCATTCCGACAGACTCGTATGTTTTTCTTTTAATTATGAAAAAACTACCGAAAAAATATGCTGTCTTCTTTGTAGGGTCATTTACTTTTAGCGCTGAAAACCTAGTGTGAAGAAAGACTGAAATCATT
>CAZQXU010000045.1:4955-8395 GCA_964597385.1 uncultured Nitrosopumilaceae archaeon
AGGGTCATTTACTTTTAGCGCTGAAAACCTAGTGTGAAGAAAGACTGAAATCATTGGTAATGTGATTTTTGTCCAAAAGTCGATTGCACGCATTTTTGGAATTGCTGATAATGCATCCAAATCAAAAGAGAGTAAATGTGATACTGCTAGAGAGATAACATTTTGGGAATGTTTTGTATCTGCATCAGAAAATAATAAAATATCTCCAGTTGCTTTTTTATATCCTTCCATACATGCCCAATTTTTTCCCATCCATCCCTCTGGTTTTGTCTGTGCACTTACTGGAATTATTTTTGAGTTTTTCTTTGCATATTCAAAAATAATTTTACTAGTTGAATCCTCTGATGAATCATCTATCACAATTATTTCATAATTTGAATAATCCTGTTCGATTAGTGAATTTAGACATCTTCCAATGAATTCTTCTTCATTTCTTGCAGGGAGAATTATTGACACTTTTGGATTGGTATGCTCCTTTTTTTCAAAGTCTTCAAGCTTTGGTGTAAATCTGGCAGAATCTATCATAGTTTTTATTAGAAATGTCCATGCTGCTGAAATTCCAATTAAAATCGCAATTAATGAATAATTTAAAACATCTAAAATTAATTCCATGAATTATCGCTCTATCTCTTCTTTGATCTTCTGCAATGCTTGCTCAGTTCCACTTTGAATGTGTTTTTTTATCATTCCTGTGAACATTCCCATCATTCCAGACAGTTTGATATCCCATTTTACATTCAGAACAGTTTTTTTATCTTTGGCAGTTAATGTGATTATCTTACTTCCTACTATGACTCCTTTTGTAAAGAGTGCCTCGATCTTTTCTTTTGGGTATAATTTTACTTCCTGCATGCATTTTTGATCTCTAAATGCTATAGTTATTTCTCTGTTTACGACATTGTCGTTTTTTGATATGTTTCTAATCTCTTTGGTCCCTTTCCAGAATTTCGGTTCATTATCTATATCTGAGACAATATCCCAAACATTGTCAATTTGGGAATCGATTTCTACTGATACCTGAATTTCTGCCACGCTTTTCATCATTTCGCATTAAATATATTAGATTCCAATAACATAAGAAACCGACTGTGATGGGCAACATGCCTAAAATCCAGAACAGTAACTCCAGTTCTAACGGCAATTGCCAAACTTCCGTCACAGTCAATTACACTAAACATGAAACCATCACGATATATGCCAAAAATTGGAACCTTTGACGGAGCGGGATTTTGGAAAAATGCCTATGCTCATCAACGTGGTAAGTTACTAAAAATTGTAAATGTCCCTGAAGATCAAATAATTGCTTTAGTGAATAAAAAATATGTTGAATTACCAGCTGCACTAAAATATGAAATTGAAACAAGTGGCATTGATAAAAAAACCCTATTGTGAAATTTCGAAATTGATTTTAATGAGATGATTTAGGAATTCTTATGCCTCATGTGTCTTATGATGATTTTGCAAAATTAGATATTCGTGTAGCAAAAATTGTTTCAACCGAACCAATTCCAGGCAAAACTAGAATTATCAAAGGAACTATTGATCTTGGAACAGAAACAAGAAATGTGATAATTGGAGGAGCACAATATTACAAACCTGAAGATATTATTGGTAAAGTAGTAATTGTTATTGCAAACTTGGAACCTAAAACTATGGCTGGAGTTGAATCAAATGCAATGCTTTTAGCTGCCGATGTTGATGATAAACCATTTTGGTTAACCGTTAATGAGGACATTCCTTTGGGAAGTCCAATAAAATAATTAAGAAAATAAATTTAATCTACGTTTAATCGTAGATCATTAGATTTTTTTCTTCTAGTAATGCATGTAAGTTGTTAACTGATCTATAGACATCAGGTTCTTTTTTAGCACCTGTACAGACAAGTTTTCCAGAAGAAAATAACAAAATTACTGTTTTTGGGTCTAACATTCTATGAATTAATCCTGGAAACTGTTCTGGTTCATACATACTTCTTGGCAATGTTCTTGCAGCTTGTTCTAAATGGATTTTACCTCCTAAGTTAATCGATGCTACAATATTTTGAATTTCTACAGTTGCATCTTTTTTTACTTTTATCCCTCCTTTTCGAAGTTTTTGAACCACAGTTTTTACTGCCTTTCTTGCCATTTCTTCTGATTTTGAACCTGTACATACCATCTTTCCTGATGTGAAAATCAAAGTTGCAGTTTTTGGACTCTTTAGTCTAAAGACTAGCCCAGGGAATTGATCTGGATGATATTCTACATCTGGGAATGTACGTGTAATTTCATTCAAGTCCATTTTCTGATCAACTGAAGCCGATGCTACAACATTTTCCACGCTTACAATTGGCTTTGTTTGTGGCATATTCAGGTTGATTCTATCCTAACTATAATAAAAGCACTCGCCATTTTTTTACCTTCAAGTAGACTATTTTTATAATTTCTATGACTTTGTGATATTTTCCTTCTTGAGCATACGAATCATTTAATTTAGAATCTTCAATTTCTGTGTCTATTGGATTTTACTGATATTGATTTCGATCAACTCTTTGGATCAAGTGGAGATACCAATCCAATTATGATGCTGATCTGGATTATCCCGATTTTTATCTTTGTCCTATATGGTCAAAGAATTCAATTAGCAGTAACTTCTGGCGAAATAAAAAAAGGAATAAAAAAACTTGAAGATTACAAAACAAAATCACGAACTGAATTAATTAGTTATATTAAAAAAAATATGAATCCTACCGAAGATCCTACTAAGAAAATTGACCGCTTTTTGGATTATTTTACAATAATGCCAGTTGATATGGATCCTAATGGTATAGTTGGTAAAGTACGACATATTGTTAGAGCAAGAGAGGATTATACTCGTGAGCATGTCAAATCTCTATCTCCGCAAACCAGTGAATTGGAATTAACTAAAATTCAAACATTACTTGAAATTGCTACTTCCCTACAAATGATTCATAAAGTAATTAATCACATGTTCTTAACTGCGAAAAAACAAAACAACTATCCGTTAATTTTACCACTTCAGATGATTTTGCCTTTCATACTAGAAGAAGCAGAAGCAATGCACAAAGCAATTCCTGCTTTTAAAATGGGCCAGCCAATAGGTGATGGCATAGGGCCTATGGTTGTAGGTAAAATGATGTTGGAATCTAAAAAAGAATCTGTTGCTTTTCAAACTGTTTTGGGTGAAACTCAATATGATCAACGAAAATTATTACTACTAAAAGCTGAAGGTCCTGGTTCAACTGTAGGAAGACCTGGAGATGCAATGGATGAAATCCTATCTAAAAATAAACCTGATATTATAATCATGGTTGACGCTGCGCTAAAAATGGAAGGAGAAGATTCTGCAACAATTGCACAAGGATTCGGTGCCGCAATTGGTGGTATTGGAACTGAAAGATTTCAAATTGAAGATATTGCAACAAAAAACAACATTCCAAT
>CAZQXU010000046.1:0-8365 GCA_964597385.1 uncultured Nitrosopumilaceae archaeon
ATTGATATAATTGCTACTGCTAGGATCATCACTGCAATTGTACCAAATTCTGGGACTACGGTAGTACCAATTATCTCGATTTCCTCAGCACCTGCTGGGAATAGAATTGTCAATGTTCTATCTGTAGAAGTTGTTGTTTCCTCAAAGTCTACTTCTTCTCCGTCTACTAAGACAAAGAATGTATCATCTTGATCACCCATCTTTGCATCAATCAAAGCTCTAGGCAATGTAATGACAAGTGAACCGTCTTGACTTGCAGTAATTGCAATTATCAAGGAGTTTGCTTCTACATCTGGAGTGATGCTGATTAGTTTACCACCAGTTATCTTGTAACTGACCATAAATTCAGTACCTGCTACTGCCATTTTGGTTTCTTTTGGTCCACTATCTGATGAACCTGCAAATGAGAATGTGGTTTCAGCTGTACGAGTTTGGCTTCCATAAGTTACTTCAATTGTATAAGTTCCCCCTGATCTCATTAGTGGTCCACCGACAACAAATTCAGTACTGTATTTTTTGTCTAAACCAACATCCAATTGATCAAGTATTACTCGATTTCCATTGGGTGCTGTTACTATGAGACTAATAGGAGTTCCAGAAAGAAGTTCTCTTACTTCTCCAGTTACTAAGACTGTATCACCATCTTCATATGATGTCTTGTCTGTAGTAACAGAGATTGGATTTACTATTTGTCCAAATGCTGGTGCTATTCCAATACTTGCAATAATAATTGCAGATAAGGCTAACACCGATAGATGAGTATTCATCAATTTTACGCTCGAATTTATCCTATTTAAGGTTGTGAAAAATATTATTGACTAAAAAGAAAAAAGACTGTTTTTCGCCGAATTTCAGATTAGATATATATTAACCTGAGCGTGACTTTTTTTCAGTTTGTGTGTATTGTTTGCTGTTACATTTAATGTTCGTCATGGAGGTTTTGTAGATGGCAACTAAGAAAAATCAGGTTTTAGTGCCTGATCATATTTATGTGCCAAAACATGAAATTATTTCAAAACAAGAAGCAGAAGATGTCTTAAAAAAATATAATTGTAAACCAACAGAATTACCATTAATTTTTGTAAACGATCCTGCAATATTGGGACTTGGTGTAAAACCTGGTGATATGATAAAAATCACAAGAAAGAGCCCTACTGCTGGTGAGAGCCTTTACTACAGATACGTGGTGGAAGTTTAAATGGCAGATCCTTCAGTTAAGCGTTGGCCAATAATTCAAGATATATTGAAACGTGAAGGTATTGCACGTCAACATCTCAACTCCTTTGATGAATTTTTAGAAAGAGGTCTTCAAAGTATTATCAACGAAGTAGGGCAAATTGAAATTGAAAATGCCGAATATCCCTACAAAATACAATTAGGTAAAGTCAAACTACAACAACCAAGAATGATGGAGCTTGATGGTTCTATCACTCATATCACTCCTGCAGAAGCTAGACTAAGAAATGTTTCATATTCTGCACCTGTAATGATGGAAGCAAGTGTTGTTGAAGATGGAAAAATCTTAGAATCTAGATTTGTCCACATTGGCGATGTACCTGTAATGGCAAAATCAAATGCTTGCATTTTACATAATTTTTCAACACAAAAATTAGTTGAACATGGTGAAGATCCAAATGATCCTGGTGGTTATTTTATTATCAATGGTTCTGAAAGAGTTATTGTAGGATTAGAAGATCTTTCATATAACAAAATAATTGTCGACAGAGAAAGTGTAGGTGGAAATACCGTTTTCAAAGCTAAAGTTTATTCTTCAATCGTTGGTTATCGTGCAAAACTAGAATTGGTAATGAAAAACGATGGTTTGATTGTAGCTAGAATTCCAGGTTCTCCTGTTGACATTCCAGTTGTTACATTAACTAGAGCACTTGGATTAGAATCTGATAGAGAGATTGCAGCTGCTGTTTCACTTGTTGATGAAATTCAAAATGAATTGGAAGGTTCATTTGAAAAAGCAGGTGATGTTCCAACAGCGAAAGATGCAATTGTTTACATCAGTAAAAGAATTGCTCCTGGAATGTTAGAAGAATTCCAAATCAAACGAGCAGAGACTCTTTTAGATTGGGGATTATTGCCACACTTAGGTAAACATCCTGAGAATAGAAAAGAAAAAGCACAATTTCTCGGTGAAGCTGCATGTAAATTATTAGAACTTAAACTTGGATGGATCTCACCAGATGACAAAGATCACTATGGAAATAAAGTAATCAAATTTGCAGGACAAATGTTAGCTGATCTATTTAGAACTGCATTTAGAAATTTGGTTCGAGACATGAAATATCAATTAGAAAGATCTGGCCAAAAAAGAGGTATTAATGCAGTAGCTGCTGCAATTCGTCCAGGAATTATCACTGATAAATTAAACAATGCAATTGCAACCGGCAACTGGGGTAGAGGACGTGTTGGTGTAACTCAATTACTTGATAGAACAAACTACCTTTCAACTATTAGTCATCTTAGAAGAATTCAATCTCCACTTAGTAGAACTCAACCAAACTTTGAGGCAAGAGATTTACACGCTACACACTTTGGAAGAATTTGCCCTAGTGAAACTCCTGAAGGTTCTAATTGTGGTCTAGTAAAGAACTTGGCACTTTCTGGAATTATTTCTGTAAATGTTCCATCCGAAGAAATTGTTGAGAAATTATATGATCTTGGAACAATTCATTTCTTTGATGCAAAAGAAGATGTGAAAAAAGACGGAGCTAGAATATTTGTTGATGGTAGATTAATTGGCTATTACAAAGATGGTGCTGAACTAGCAGAATCACTAAGAGAATTAAGAAGAAATTCAAAAATTCATCCTCATGTTGGAATATCATTTCATCAATCTACTATTGAAGGTTCTACAAAACGACTTTATGTTAATTGCAATGCTGGACGTGTTTTACGCCCTTTGATAATTATCAAAGAAAACAAACCATTACTCACACAAGATCTATTGGATAAAATCTCAAAGAAGCTTCTTTCATGGACTGACTTGTTGCGAATGGGAGTCTTAGAAATGATTGATGCCAATGAAGAAGAAAATTGCTATATTACATTAGATGAAAAAGATTCAAAGAAACATACTCATCTTGAAGTATTTCCACCAGCAATTCTTGGTGCAGGTGCTTCTATAATTCCATATCCTGAACATAACCAATCTCCAAGAAATACATATGAATCTGCAATGGCAAAACAAAGTTTAGGATTTTCAACTCCAATGATGAATACTAGCACTTATGTCAGACAACATTTGATGTTGTATCCACAAACACCAATTGTTAATACTAAAGCAATGAAATTATTGGGATTAGAAGATAGACCAGCTGGACAAAACTGTGTTGTAGCAGTATTACCATTTGACGGTTATAATATTGAAGACGCAATTGTACTGAGTAGATCATCAGTTGACAGAGGTCTTGGAAGAACATTCTTCTTTAGAATTTATGATGCAGAAGCAAAACAATATCCTGGTGGAATGCGCGATGCTTTTGAAATTCCAAATGCTGAAGACAACATTCGTGGTTACAAAGGTGAAAAAGCTTATCGATTATTAGAAGAAGATGGCGTAGTTGCATCTGAATCTCCAGTTCATGGTGGCGATATTTTGATTGGAAAAACAAGTCCACCAAGATTCATGGAAGAATATAGAGAATTTGAATCATCAGGACCTTACCGAAGAGATACTTCAATTGGTGTCAGACCATCTGAAACCGGTGTAGTTGATACTGTTGTAATGACACAATCAAACGAAGGTGGAAAGATGTACAAGATCAGAGTTAGAGATATGAGAATTCCTGAAATTGGTGACAAATTTGCATCAAGACATGGACAAAAAGGTGTCTTGGGAATTTTAGCAAAAGCTGAAGACTTGCCATATACTGCTGATGGAATTTCACCAGATGTTTTGATTAACCCACACGCATTTCCATCAAGAATGACTGTAGGAATGTTCATGGAATCAATTTGTGGTAAGGCTGCAGCACTACGAGGTAGTCAATTTGATGGTTCTGCATTTGTAGGTGAAAAAATGGATGAAGTTAAACCTGTAATGGATGCTGCTGGATTCAAATATTCTGGTAAAGAAACAATGTATGATGGAAGAACTGGTAAATCATTTCCAGTCGATGTTTTCATTGGAGTAGTATATTATCAAAAATTACATCACATGGTTGCAGATAAGATTCATGCAAGAGCACGTGGACAGGTTCAGATGTTAACTAAACAACCAACTGAAGGAAGAGCAAGAGGTGGTGGTTTGAGATTTGGTGAGATGGAAAGAGATTGTTTGATTGCATATGGTGCATCAATGATTCTTAAAGATAGATTACTAGATGAATCTGATAAATCTGATATTTTTGTATGTGAGAGATGTGGACTAGTTGCATATCATGATGTTAAACAAAGAAAATACATCTGTAGAGTTTGTGGTGATAAAGCTAAAGTTTCATCAGTATCTGTTGCATATGCATTCAAACTTTTGTTACAAGAAATGCAAAGTTTGAATGTGGCCCCAAGATTACTCATTAAGGAGAAGGTATAATGTCGATTCAAGCAATTAAAACAATCGATGCAATTAGATTTTCAGTTTGGTCTCCAACCGAAATTAGAAAATATTCTGTAGCAGAAATTACAGCTCCTGAAACATATGATGAAGATGGAATGCCTGTACAAGGAGGTCTCATGGATGGTAGACTTGGTACACTTGAACCTGGACAGAAGTGTCTAACATGTGGAAACACTGCTGCTAGATGTCCTGGTCACTTTGGTCATATTGAACTTGCAGAACCTGTTTTACATATTGCATTTATTGATAATATTTACAAACTATTGCAATCAACTTGTCGTTCTTGTGCAAGACTCAAGGTCCCACAAGAAGATCTAGAAGAATTTAGAAAGATCAAAGAAAAACATGCTGCTTATACTGTAATTTCTGAAAAACGTATTCCAGAGCAAATCATCGAAAAAGCAAAAAAAGCAAAGGAATGTCCTCATTGCGGTAAAACACAATATGAGCTAATCTTTACAAAACCTACTATCTTTGTTGAAAAAACCGAGATTGGCGAACACCGATTATTGCCAATTACAATTAGAGAAAGATTTACTCAAATAATTGATGATGATCTTAACTTATTATCCTATGATCCTGTGACTGCAAGACCCGAGTGGTTTATTTTACAAGCACTACCTGTTCCACCCGTAACTGTAAGACCATCAATTATTCTTGAAACTGGAATTCGTTCTGAAGATGACCTAACACACAAGATGGTAGATATTATCAGAGTTAATCAAAGACTAAAAGAAAGTAAAGAAGCAGGAACACCTCCATTAATTGTTCAAGATTTAGTAGACTTGTTACAATATCATACAACTACATATTTTGATAATGAAGTATCTGGCATTCCACAAGCTCATCATCGTTCAGGACGTCCACTAAAAACATTAACTCAAAGATTAAAAGGAAAAGAAGGAAGATTCAGAGGTTCACTTTCTGGAAAGAGAGTAGATTTCTCTAGTAGAACTGTTATCTCGCCTGATCCTAACTTAGACTTGTCTGAAGTAGGAGTTCCTGAACAAGTTGCAATGAAATTAACAATTCCTGAAATTGTTACTGAATGGAATATTGAAAGAATGAGAACACTTGTAATTAATGGACCAAACAAATTCCCTGGAGTTAACTATATCGTAAGACCAGATGGTGTTAAAATAAGATTAGATTTTGTTGAAGATCGTTCTACAATAGCTGAAACACTAGAAATTGGATATCTTGTAGAAAGACATCTTGCTAATGGTGATATTGTCTTGTTTAACAGACAGCCCTCTCTTCACCAAATGTCAATTATGGCTCACTATGTGAGAGTATTACCAGGTAAAACTTTCAGATTACATCCATCTGTTTGTCCTCCATACAACGCAGATTTTGATGGTGATGAGATGAATCTTCACGTTCCTCAAAGTGAAGAGGCAAGAGCAGAAGCAATTCTCTTAATGAGAGTTCAAGATCAATTAATTTCACCAAGATATGGTGGTCCAATTATTGGAGCTTTAAGAGACTTTGTCACTGGCGCTTATCTTTTAACTAAAGATGATACTATTTTGACTCCACAAGAATTTTACAATTATGCAATGCTTGGTGGATATACCGATAAACTTCCAAAACCTACAACAAAAACTAAAGACGGTTTGATGTATACTGGTAAACAATTATTCTCATTATTCTTGCCAAAAGATTTCAACTATG
The DNA here is from genome assembly GCA_964597385.1 of uncultured Nitrosopumilaceae archaeon. Classification (GTDB taxonomy): domain Archaea; phylum Thermoproteota; class Nitrososphaeria; order Nitrososphaerales; family Nitrosopumilaceae; genus Nitrosarchaeum. The sequence continues at coordinate 6,245 of CAZQXU010000046.1, forward strand.
TCATTACATCAAAGTGGTCAAAAGGAACCAAAGGCGCACAAAAGGATGTTGTAATTAAAAATGGTGAATTACTTAGTGGTGTAATTGATAAATCTTCAATCGGTGCAGAAGAACCAGAAAGTGTGTTGCATAGAATTGCAAAAGATTATGGTAACACAAAGGCAAAGAACTTTTTGAACTCTATTCTAATTATGGTAAAACAGTACATTACTCATTATGGATTTAGTTATGGTTATGCAGATCTTGAAGTACCTGAAAAAGAGAAACAACAGATTCTCGATGATATTCAAGAAACTTATGGTATCATATCTGATCTTACTTCTCAATATGAAAAAGGAACTCTAAAGCTTACTAGGGGAATGAGACCTGAGGAAGCACTAGAAGCATACATTGTAAATGAATTAGGAAAAGCAAGAGACAAAGCTGGTATGACCGCAGATCAATCACTTGATCAAAGTAATGCAGGAAGAATTATGGCTACAACTGGTGCAAGAGGTTCAGCACTTAACATCGGTCAGATGGCAGGTGCATTAGGACAACAATCAAGAAGAGGAAGTAGATTACATGCTGGTTACAATAATCGTGCATTGCCACACTATCAAGAACATGATAAAAATCCTGATGCACATGGGTTTGTTAAATCAAATTACAGAGAAGGACTTTCTGCACTTGAATTCTTCTTCCATGCAATGGGAGGTCGAGAAGGTCTTGTAGATACTGCAGTTAGAACACAACAAAGTGGATACATGCAACGTAGACTTATCAACGCATTAGAGCATATTAGATTAGAATATGATGGAACTGTAAGAGATCCACACGGTCATATCATTCAATTCCTTTATGGCGAAGATGGAATAGATGTTGCAAAAAGTGACCATGGTGAAGCATTCAATGTTAATAGATTAATCGAATCACAAATCATTGTTGATTCTGGAAAGAAAGCAACAAAAGAAGAGATTACTGAATTAACAAAGAAATACACAAAAACATTCAATCCAAGATTAAAAGAACTTGTATCTGAAGGATTACTCGATTCAAAATTAAGTAAAGAGGGTGCAGAAATTGTTTGTAAGAAAGGTCTATCACTATACAATAAAGCTAAAGTTGAACCAGGACAAGCAGTAGGAATTATCACTGCACAGTCAATTGGTGAACCTGGTACTCAAATGACTCTAAGAACATTCCACTTTGCAGGAATTGCAGAAAGAAACGTAACTTTAGGTCTTCCAAGATTAATTGAACTTGTTGATGCAAGAAAGAAACCTGTCACACCAACTATGGATATTTATCTTGATAATGAATCCAAAAAATCAAGAGAAAAAGCAATCGATATAGCAAGAAATGTTTTGCAAACTAAAGTAAGCGCATTAATCTCTGATAGTGAAACTGATTACACATCTCAAATCAAATTAATTCTTAGTGCAAACAGACTCAAAGAAAGAGGATGTACAGTTAGTGAAGTAGAGGCAGCATTACAATCAAACAAAAAATTCAAAATAGAAACAACTGGAGACCTAATCACTCTAAAACTAGTTGATGAATCTGATGCTCCAACTGTTATTGCAATTAGAAACAAAGTACTCAATACTACTGTAAAGGGAGTACCAGACATTGAACGTGTAACTCTAGTTCAAAAAGATGATGAGTGGGTAATTCAAACAACTGGTTCAAACATTGCTAAAGTACTTGAAGTTCAAGGAATTGATAAGAAAAACGTTAGAACAAACAACGTGTTTGAAATTGCTGGCACATTAGGAATTGAAGCATCTAGAAATGCTTTGATAAATGAGCTGAAAAACACTCTAGAAGATCAAGGTTTGGAAGTTGATAATAGGTATATCATGTTAGTATCTGATTTAATGTGCTCAAGAGGATATATGCAACAAATTGGTAGACATGGAATTGCCGGTACTAAAGACAGTGTTCTTGCAAGAGCAGCATTTGAAATTACAGTTCCAACAATTGCACACGCTGCATTAGCTGGTGAGGTTGAACAACTCAAAGGTATTACTGAAAACGTAATAGTTGGCAGTATGATTCCAATTGGTAGTGGAACTGTAGATCTTTACATGCAAGTAAGTAAAAAGAAATGAGGACAATAAAAAATAGTGATTAAGATGG
>CAZQXU010000047.1:0-8300 GCA_964597385.1 uncultured Nitrosopumilaceae archaeon
TCACATTGAATCATATAGTACGGTATGGTACCGTACTATTAATGCTTGGGTAATTATGATGTTACCAATTATGCAGTCAGATACCCCAGGTCATTTCTCTACACTATTTTCAGTTGACCTACTCATCATTCTGCAATTAGACTAATGAACATTAAGCATAAAGAGGTTCAAAATATAACTAATTGAAAAAATATTGTTGAATTCTTTTTGCTGTATGCGCAACTGTTTTTAAACAAATTTGTTCAAGCTTATTGTGGATATCTCTTTTCTTCAGATTGACCTGTCTGGAATTTCTACAATATTTGAACAGTTTATAGCTGTCTTTAATCCAATTACTGACTTTCATAGATCATTTGTCACAGATTTAGCTTTTATCATGATTATTGGGGCAATTGTGACTCTTGCTTTCTTTAAAATTAAACAACCTCTGATCATTGGATATCTTTTTGCTGGTATGTTGTTGGGACCTTTGTCTCCTCTTTGGTCTTGGCTTATTCCTCCTGTGGGTATTCCTGATGTGATGAAAGGCGTGGGAATTCTAACTGATTTATCAGCACTTAATCTTTTTTCAGAAATTGGTGTTATACTACTTCTTTTTGTAATAGGAATTGAATTTCCTTATGCAAAAATCAAAAGCATTGGAAAAATGGCTATCGGTGTTGGTACGGTTGGCCTGTTTATGACACTTGGTGTAATCTTTTATGCTGCAACTATGCTTGGATTAAATTCCATGGATTCTCTATTTATTGCTGCAGCACTTTCAATTTCCAGTACTGCTGTTATTGTAAAGATTTTAGAAGAGATGGGAAGAATCAAACGAGAATCAACTATTCTTGTATTGGGAATATTGATTGTAGAAGACATAATTGCTGTAATTTTAATTTCATCTTTACAATCAATCGCTTTGGTTGGAACTGTATCCATAGAATCTGTTTTGATTGTAATTATTGTTGCAATCGGAATGATTGTTGGAACATTTACTCTTGGAACCCGACTCATCACACCTCTAATAGATAGAGTAGCGGCAACTGAGCATCGTGAAATTTTGTTACTTAGTGTATTAGGTGTATGTTTTGGTTACGCTTTATTGGCAAATCTTGTTGGTTTGTCCGTTGCTATAGGGGCGTTTCTTGCAGGAGTGCTAGTTGCAGAATCTAAATCCTCCGAAGTTTCCAAACTATTGGCTAGTCCGATTAAAGACATGTTCGTAGCTATCTTTTTCATATCAGTTGGTGCACTGATGGATGTTTCTCAGCTTCAAAACTATATTGTTTTGGCTATTGCTCTAATTGCAATTGCAATCGGTATGAAATTTGGAGGAAACGTTGTTGGCAGTATTATTTTCCGTCAAAAACGTGGAAAGGCAATTCGCTCTGCATTCACACTAGCTGCTCCCAGAGGCGAATTTTCAATTGTTATAATCAAAACTGGAGTTGATATTGGTGCTGTAAGTACATTTTTGTTCCCATTGATTGGTGTGATTTCTATTGTGACTGCATTTATCACACCATTTATGATACGTGCCAGTGATAAGGTAATACCAATATTTGAAAAGAAAAATGTCTGATGAACTAAAAAAATTATCTGAACAAGTTCATGATGGTGTAACTACATTTGATTTTGAAGGAAAAGACGTTCCATGTATTATTTTAGAAGAAAGAAAGTATGATGAAATAATTTCTAAAGTTGCTGGAAAATCCCTTGCAATTAATACTGATCTTAACATATTGCAAGATGGACTAGGTCATGTTTTTGTAGAAGTTATCTTAACATTTTCTCAAGATGGAATTGTTGAAAAACTTTTAATCAATGCAAATAAAGATTTATTCTTTTTTGAGTCTCTTGCAAAAACTTCAATGATTGCACTTTCCTCCCCAAAATCTACATATGGAAAAGATAATGTCTTTATGATTCAGCTACCCAAGCCTGAAAAAGCTGAAAACGCGTTAGAAATTATACAACGTGGGTTGGAACAAAATAATCAAAGATAGATGGTGCAGTTACCGGGATTTGAACCCGGGTCACGAACTTGGCAAGCTCGAATATTAACCAAACTGTACTATAACTGCAACAATCCTAAGGGATGAATTTGGATATTAAACTGTTTTTAACTAATGTTACGTAGTTAACTTATGGATAAAATCCTAATGGAGAAAATTAAGCAAAAGATCCATGATACTATTTCAAACAAAGAGGAAATACAACAACTAATTCAATTCCTTTCTGATATTGATGATTCAAAATCATTTGCACTTGGTATTGTTGTTGGAAGACTATACAACGCATTTTATTATCAAACAAAAAGAATTCTAGGTCGTGAACCAACCGACATCGAATTTGCAGAGTTTTTAGAATTTGTTAAAAGTAGAAAATCTGATTTAGAAAATTTATGGTGACATCTTTTTTTGCCAGTCAATTACTTTGATGTTTGGAGTTCCTGGTATTTTTACACATGCACTTCTGAGAGCTTCTTTTGCTTTTTCTAAATGTGGTGCATTAACATAAAATTCCATAATGCATTGATTACGTGCAACTCTGGCACCTAAACTTGTAGCTTTACCCCAAGCTCTTCTCATTCCTTCTGAAATTCTATCTGCACCTGCAGTTGCAACCATTTTATTTTCTCTTAGTAATACATGAGGATAAATTCTGAGTCTACCAAAATAACCTGTTTCTCCAGTAGCTTCTTCGAGTTTTTTACTTGCTGATAATCTACATGATTCGATTGCCATATGTCTAATCTGGACTTTTTCGTTTACGAGTAATTGGACACAATAATCATAGTTTGCTCTTTTTCCTCCTTGAAATTTTGCAATTTTTATCTGTGGGTTACCTTTGATGAAGTCTTTTCTACAGAATGGTTGCCCCTTTCCAACTCTATAATTAGCGCCATGCATGATAATTTCACCCTGAATGCCCATATTTTAACGGTTAGACAACCTTCATTCGTATCTCCAATGCTTATATGGAAAACCATCACCCTTCTCTCATTATGGAAGAAACCCCTTTAGTGAAAGGTGAATTGGTCTCAGATCAAACTTGTATCATAGATAAAGAAATGATTCATGAACTTCAACTCAAAGGATTTGGTGAAATTGAAAAAGAAAAATTATTCTTAAAGTCATTTGAGTCTCTTTATCTGTTATATTCTGATAAATTGATTCTTCGTAAGGGCAAAAAGCAAATTAATTTTGATGATTTATTGAGTGTCTGCCAAAAAAATGATCCTGAAACTCTAACAAAATTTTTGATTTATCGAGATTTGAAAACTAGAGGATATGTTGTAAAAGATGGATTTGGATTTGGTTCTGATTTTAGAGTTTATGAACGAGGACAATTTGGTGAAAAAGGGGCAAAATTTCTAATTTTTGGTCTCAATGAAGGTCAGCAAGAGAAAATGGGTACTCTTCAGAAAAAAATTGAACAAATAACCCAGATGGGTAAAGAACCTGTAATTGCTGTTATTGAAAGACGTGGAGAAGTAATTTATTATAAAATTAACCGAATGAATTTTTATGAAAACAAAACAGGTCTAGAAGAACTGTCTCAACTCTAAACTTCAAATACCCATTCAGGTGAATATTTCAAAAGATTGTTTCTTTCTGCATCCATAAAGTCATGAACTTGAACATACTGTGTCTTGTTTTCCCACAAGTCTTCAAAATCTTTAATCTTTCTATCTATTCGGGATTTATCATTCCATGATGTAAATACGTCTACTGATTCAAAATCTCTAATGTTGGTAGAAAGCGATGATGAAGTCCCTGTAAATGCTACTGCATCTCCGGTTCCATCTTTGAATATGCCAATTCTTTCTGAAAACAAATTTGAAACCATTTCTGAATTTGTAATCGCTATTTTTAATTCAATCTGGCCATTATTTATGAAATCTTGTAGCTTCTGAATTTTAACATCTTTGATTAATTTTCCATCAAAACGTTTGGTGTATTTTTCATTGAAGAGTTTTGTTAGTAAGTTAAGATCCGATATTTTGAATCTATTACCTGTAATCATTCTTAATCTTGCTTTACCTGAAGTAAAATTATCAAAACCAAATGCAATACCTGCTAGATTTCGTATTGATAAAAAATCAACACATCTGTCGTACTCTGTACAGGTAGATAGACATGGAAAGAAAAATTCTGCAACTATGTCATTTCTATCTGAACGATACTCTTCTTCAAACTTGATGTCTCGTAATCGCAATATTTTTTTAATATGATTTTGTTATTTAAACAAACAATTCTTTGCCAATTTTACTAGTATTCAATGATTTGTTAGTCACTTGTGTCATTTTACTTATAAAGAAATCTTTGATCAAAAGAGGCATACTTGATTTTATTGAGCAATTAAATTTTTGAAAGAATTTTTTTCTTTTTTTCTTGAAATTCTTTATTTGTAATTATTCCTGCTTTTTTTAATTCTGCAAGTTTTTCAATTAATTCTAGATGTTTACGTGTTGGATTTTTGAAATCTTTTCCCATTTGAATGCCTGATTTTGTACCTTTTTTTAATTTGGCACCTATGTTGCTGCTCTTTTTGATAATTTTTCCACCGATGATAACTCCCTTTTTCTTTGCTTGTCTAATGATTTCTTCAGATTTTTGTTTTGTCATTTCATTTACTAGGGTGTGCTTTTTTGCCATGTTGCTTAATTCACGTGTTTTTCTACGTGCAAGATGAGCTTGAAACTTTAGATCTTTGAGAATTTCATTCTTGGTTTTTCTTTTAAATCTCCTTGTATACTCTTCAATGACTAAAATTGGAAATGGACTAAACTCTACATCTAGATAATATTTTATGATTGTGTCATCAGGTAATGTCTTTAGATATTCTTTAATTGATTTTTCTGATTTTATTTCCATATTTTTAACTTGATGTAATCTCATAAAAAGATTCAAGTATATAATGAAATGATCGATAAAAATTATTTACGAATTTTTGAATATATTATTAATCCTGTAACTATAACAGTTCCAATAATAACTCCAATTAACCATTCTTGGGAAAACAAATCAAAATTTGTAATAATTACAATTCCAATTAAATTTGCAATTATAATTATCAATGCAATAATTATTAAATTCTTAGTCCATTATTATTCAATTTTATCTTTCTTTTTCATGTAAAGGTATTTTAAACTTGAACATTGGATTTTGTTGCTCATAAATTGACAGTAGAAAATGAAAAGATTACTCGTTCAGGTTGGTTTATCCTTGGAACCCTCAGTTGTTTGGGACTAATTGCAATGTATGCTGAAACTATGATCCTGCCAGCAATACCTACACTTATCGAAGAATTTGATATGCCATACAGTACATCGTCTTGGATTTTATCCTCATACATGATTGCAGGTGCAGTTGCAACCCCGATTGCTGGCAAGTTATCTGATGTGTATGGTAGAAAGAAAGTCTTGCTGATTGTAATGTCGATTTACTCTGTAGGGATTTTAGCTGGGGGATTTGCAGATAGCTTACCGTTTATGATTGCAGCAAGAGTAGCTCAAGGCGTAGGCATTTCCATGTTTCCAATAGCATTTGGAATAATTAGAGAAGTATTACCAGAAAAGAAATTAGCTGTTGGACAGTCTATCTTTACTGCAACATTTCCAGCTGGTGCTACCTTAGGTCTGTTGATGGGTGCAAATATTATTCAAAACTATGGTTGGCATACAACCTTCTTTACAGTTTTTCCTATTGCTGTATTGCTTGGTTTGTTCATACTAAAATTCATTCATGTAGGACCACTATCACATATTTCAGAAAATAAAATTTCTTTAGACATCAAAGGTTCCATCTTTCTTGCCATCACAATAATTTCATTTCTGGTTGGTATTTCTTATTTGGAAAACAACACTGGAGATGTATCTGAATCAATCATCTTTTTTGCATTAACCATCACATCATTAATGATATTTGTTGCAATAGAGAAGAAAACCCAATCGCCATTAATTGACATGAAACTTTTGAAAAACAAAATGTTGCTTTTTGGAATGCTGATTTTGCTTATTGCGGGACTGTGTACTTTCATGGTGTATCAAACAATTCCAATTATGATACAAAGCCCACAGCCCCTGGGTTTTGGAGGTTCTGAACTAACAACTGCAACTGTCCAGATGCCGTTTATGATAATTTTTCTAGTTGGTAGTATTCTCTCAGGTTTTGCATTAGAGAAGATTGGAAATAAGAGACTCACTGTAATTGGAACCGTTGTAGGTACTATTGGATTTTTTAGTCTTCTCATGTTCCATTCTACAGATTACATGGTTACAATAACACTTGCAGTAATTGCTGCAGGTTTATCGCTTGCATTTATTGGTGGTTTTAACATTGTTTTACTATCTACTCCAATTCAATTTGCAGGAATAGCTCTTGGTATGACATTGCTTTTTAATTTGATTGGTCAGTCTATAGGGCCTTCTATTGCAGGAATGTTTCAGCAAATGCATAATGGTACAATCGATGGAGTATCTGGTAGTTTTCCAACTCCAGAGGCATACACTATGATTTTTGTTACTGCATTTTTAATATCGTTGATATCGGTTGCTTTTGCCATTACGCTTAACAAAAAAATTACAGCATAAAATGAACCTGAAATTAAAGGATTATCAAAAATTAAATGCTCCCGTCGGGATTTGAACCCGAGATCACTGCCTTGAGAGGGCAGTATGCTTAGCCGGACTACACCACAGGAGCTTGTTCCAAAACAATCCTCATCTCAATTTAAAGGAAATGTTTTGACAATGAGTCTTTGGTAAAAATTAGTAAGTACGTTGCTTTATACAAAATCATAAATTAATTATTTCATGGACTTGAAAAAATTTATCGAAGATCAATCTCTGACAAATTTCCCTGTTGGTCTTGGGGGATGTAGAGCGACTAATTCATTTTTTGATTCATGTGATTATGATATTACAGTATTTGACAATAAATCTGAGACCGAAAAAATTATCTCATATGATAATAACTTTATAAAAATTCATCACGGTTCATTAAATGAAACCAAGTCTGACATTCTTGTAAAATATGATGGAATGCAAATCCTTCATGATGAATCATGGGAACTTCGAATGTTTCTTTCAAAAATAAAAGAGAAACGTTCTATTCTTTACAAAGACAATGCAAAAAATTGCTTGTTTAGTTCTCTTTTTTGTTGTGAAAAAACCAAAGAAGGAATTAACACTTCAAATATATTTTCATCTTGTTGGCAAATCAGTGCATCTTATTTTTTGGCTGATGCAATTTATTCTCTAAATCTATCTGCTCCAAATCCTACTCATATGTTGGATATGATGCGTAAATTTAAGAAAAATCAAATCAATGAACATATCTCAATAATCACTCAAACTGTTGGAATTGAAAGAGCAACTCTTCCTCTCTTAGAAAGAATGATCAAATCCACTATTGGATTCTCCGATAAAGTAGAACAAAATAATCATTCAAAAATAATTCAACAAAAATCAGATTATTTCATAAAAAACTCAATGCTCTCAGATTGTTATTTTTACTTGGGATACATAAATAGAGATAATTTTGAAAAAATTAAAGACAAAATTGACCACAATCCGGATCTAATCCATATCCTCAGAGTCGCCTTTGACATTGAAGCTGACTCTAATCTGCTTGAACAGCAGGCAAAACTCATTCAAAAATCATGCAATATCATTCTAACCCTTGTCTCTGGTGCGTAATTTTCCATAATCTTGTACTAACATTTTAAAATAAGTAATTACATTGCGTATCTATGACAGATCAAGCATGTGGATGCGAAGCAGACAGCGGCGATCCAACTTACTCATGTGATTGTGATATGCAAGGTCATTGTATATGCAGCGCAGATTGCAAATGTAAAACTGACGTTTGTAAAGAAGCAGTCAAACAACTGTAAATCCAAGTTGTTTTAATTTTATTTTTTCTTTTTAATTATTCTTCTTCCTCAATTCCCCAAGATTTTACCAGTTCTTTTTGGAATTTGTCGGATTGTTTTTCATCTAATGAAAATCCACAATTTTTGTGAGTTGGAATTACAGTCATTCCATCAAGCTTAAACTCTACTTCGTACAAGTGAACTTTTGAGCATTCACACATTAGTAAATTCTTGATTTTTCCTCTATATTTGCTTATTTGAATAACGTTTAACTATCCGTAACGCTCATTTTTTTGTGAAATGAAGGCATTGTTTTTAGTTTTAGTTATTTCTTCAATTATGATTCTAGGTTCATATTCAATTCCAACTGCAATGGCTCAAGTTCAAGCAGGTGGTGTTGAACTTCCAGGTGATCCAACATGGTTTGCAGGAGA
>CAZQXU010000048.1:0-7968 GCA_964597385.1 uncultured Nitrosopumilaceae archaeon
TTTTTCTATAATTTTCTTAACTATTACTCTAAGTTATTATATTCAAACAAACTCTAGGTGTTTATGCATATAGAATATGAAGAATTTGATTCAATTGAAGACATTTTTTTGTATATGGCAGCTGCTGCACCGCCCATGAAAAATACAATGCCTATTAATTCGTATAAGGGATTCATCATGGCATTTATTCCACTTAGTCCTTCAAGCGGTGATTCTTATCTTATGATTTATTCTAAAGGTACTCTTGAAACCGGTATTTATGAATTTGATATTAATTCAAAATCTTTCAAAAAAGTAAATGCCATTGAAAGAGCTGATAAAAATTACTTTATTTCTTTAACCCCAAAAAGAAATACTATTGCAGATGAAGCAATTAAAAATCTATAATTTTTTTGTTTGAATCTTTGGAGCCGTAACAGATCTACTTCTGGCATACTTGTCAATAATTTCATCTGGAGTTCTTCCATTGAATAGATCTTTACACAATCCTCTTAGATATCTCATTATTGCCCATGTACCTGCTTTTAGAATTCCATACATGAATACTTTCATTGGTGGACCATATGTCTTATTTCTAAGAATAATTGGAATAATATCATTAATTACACGAAGATTGTTTTCCCAACATTTCCAAAATAATGTAAACTGAGCCTCATTCAAATTTCCAAAGTGCATTGAGTTCTTTTCACTAAAGTCTTGATAAAGTAATGGAGCAACTAATCCTCTGAAATTCATTTCTCTAAAGTCGCTCATCATATCAATAGTGTATTGTACATCATCTGGTGTTTCATCTGGCCATCCTATGATGATTGTAGCAGCTGGGAACCAATGATTATCGTTCAAAATCTTTGCTCCTTCCCTTACCACGCTACCCCACTCTTCAGGAGCAAATGGTCTTGTTTTCACACCTAGATGTTTTTTTACCATGTTTGGTGCGACTGTCTCAATTCCCAAATTTGTTGCAAGCCATCTACCGGTTTCATCTTGTTTATTGATCATTGAAATTTGTCGCATTAGCTCTGGATCAGCAGCAACTGCTGAGAAGGTCATATGTGTAGTTCCTATAAAATTAGCTCCTAATCCTTTTAATCCTTTCCAAAGTTCTGTTATGGCATCTCTATTTGGAATAAAGTCTCTATTATCACATCCATAAAGTAACATCTCATCAGAATGCAGCCATACTGAATCAAATCCATAATCTAAATTGATCTTTGCTTCATACTGTAGTCTTTCTAATGGTAAATCTTTCTTTGATCTTTTATTTACATCACAAAAATCACATCCTCTACCACATCCTCTCATTGCTTCAATGAGTGAGTTTATTGTTGGTCCTTCAATAACTGGAATATTTTGAATATTTTTTACAAAACAATGCATTAATTCTGGAGCATCACCTTTTTCTAAATCATGAAATAAATCCAAAGCTAATTCATCAGCTTCCCCTACAACTACTGTATCTATTCCGTGGATTTGCATTCTATCTGATTTTGCAAGTTCCCATGCACCATTTCCGCCAACTACCACGTGAAAATCATATTTCTTTTTTAATTGAATAATATTTGCACACATTTTTTTGAATTTCATGGCAACATAAGATAATTTTTCAGGTGACATTGTTGTTGTAACTGGTGCCATTCCTAAAGGATCCATCACATTGATTCCAACTACCTTAGTATCTGGTCCAATAGATTTTTCTAACATCTCTGGATTTGCAATAAAAACTTCATCGCGTTTGTACCCTTGAAGTAATGCACTTTCAACCCTTCTTAATCCAACTTGGGCAACCTTTGATTCTCCTGTGATTGGATCTGTTTCTACTGGAGGACAGAAAACTTTGTCAAACACCCATTCTGGGAGAACTTCATATGGTCCACAGGCAATAAATCCATAAAGAAAATTTCCTCTATAATTTGTCATTAAACTGCGATCAGCAGTTAGAACAATTCGTTTTCCAGCCAATATTAACAAGATTCGTTCTAGTATGGTATATATGATTTACGAGGTAAAATTGCCAATAGTTTTCTATAATTTCTCAATCAGTGTTACTTTGTACTATTTTTTTGTATTGCCCTATTTGCTATATTTGCAGATATTGCACCTGCAGCAATACCGTTGTCAATATTGACCACTGATAGTCCTAACGAACAGCTTTGTAGCATTGAAGCCAGTGCAGCAATGCCTTTTCCACCATATCCGTATCCGACGGAAGTTGGTATACCAATTACTGGAATATCTACCATTGACGAAACTAAGGTAGCAAGTGCTCCTTCCATTCCTGCAACTACTACTATGCAATCTACTTCTTCATTTATCATCTCCTTTAAAATTGGAAATATTCTTTGAATTCCAGCAACCCCAACATCGTAGCTTGTAATGCATTTACAATTCATTGCTTCACACATTAATCTGGCTTCTTCAGCAACTCCTATGTCTGATGTTCCAGCTGCCAATATGCCTATTTTTCCACCTTTGAATTCAATTGGTTTTTTAAAAAGTACTATGGTTGATGAATTTTTTCCAGTTTTAATTTTAATTTTTAATTTTTTTGCAAATGCTAAAATTTTAGAATAATCTTCTTTTTTGATTCTTGAAACTACTACTGAATTAGTTTTCTCTAGTGTTTTTTGAATGATTTTTTCAATCTCATCTGTTCTTTTACTTTCTGCAAAAATTACTTCTGGTATTCCTTTACGCTTTCTTCTGTTAATGTCGATTTTGGCAATGCCTTCTATTTCCTCAATTGAATATAGTGATAATAGTTTTTTTGCTTTATTTAATGAAATTTTTCCTTTTTCCAATGATTTTAAAATTTCATGAATTTCCAATGATGTTTCATCTATGTTTGAATAAAAAAATGCTTAGATCTGTATTCCTGAAATTGCACTTTTTACACTTTGTATCCCTGCATCAAATGATTGTTTTTCTTCAGCATTTAGATCAAGTTCAATTATTTTTTCAACTCCTTTTTTCCCAATTACTGCAGGAACACCTATTGTGACATCTGAATGACCATACTCCCCATCTAGATATGTTGCAACTGGTATCACTTGCTTTCTATCTCTAACAACAGATTCAATCATTGCAGAAATTGCATTTCCTGGTGCATGTACCGTTGCACCCTTTAACTCAATTACCTTAGCTGCAACCTGTTTCGTATTTTGTACAAGTTCATCTAGCTTTTGTTTTGGTAGAAATGAAGAAAGTGGAATTCCTGAAACAGAAGAGAATCTAGGCAATGGTAACATGTTCTCCCCATGCTCTCCAATTACAAGTGCTCTAATAGAATCACGTGAATGTCCTGTAGCTTCATGAATAAATTGTCTGAACCTGGATAAATCTAACATTCCGCCCATTCCAAAAACCCTGCTTCTATCAAATCCAGATACCTTGTAAGTAATGTATGCCATTGGATCAAGCGGATTTGTTACCGGAATTATTATAGAGTCATTTGCATATTTTTTGATGTTTTCTACAACGCTTTTTACAATGGTTGCATTAATTTTTAAAAGATCCATTCTTGTCATTCCTGGCTTTCTTCCAGAACCTGCCACAACTACTACGATCTTTGAGCCTTTCATATCTTCAAAATTATTTGATCCCTTAACTTCTACATCTATTCCTTGTTCTGACAACATGTGATTGATATCCATTGCCTCTCCTTGCGGTAATCCTTCTGCTACATCGAGTAAGAGTATTTGATCATCTAATCGCTTTAACGCTGAAAATAATGCTGCATCTCCACCAACTTTTCCTGAACCTATTATTGTAATCATAAAAGAAGCTGAAAATTTTCAATAATTAAATCTAATGAAATTTTTTATCAATTTAGACAGAATTTATATGCATTTTTGATAATTTTTAATCTATGGTTATTGTTATTGATCCTCAAATTGCAGGCATATCTGGTGATATGATTCTCTGTTCTTTGGTGGATTTAGGTGCTAATAAAACCAAAATTATCAATGGGCTTAAGCAATCTGAAAAATTTCTTTCAAATTCAACTATCAAACAAATTGATTTTAAAAAAATAGATAAACATGGAATAGAATCTACTGCATTATTTTTAGAAATTGATGAACATGTTCATGAAAGAAAAGGTACTGAAATTAAAAAAGCAATTATGGATTCTGCAAATGAGATTGGTCTTTCTAACAAAGCAAAATCCTTTGCAGAATCATGTATTGATACATTGATTTCATCCGAATCTAAAATTCATGGACTTCCTTTTGAGTCAGTTCATTTTCACGAAGCATCAAGTATTGATACTTTGATAGACATCATTGGAACTGCAATAGCTATGGATGATTTAGCGTTATTTGATGAAGACATTATTTGTATGCCAATTGCTGTAGGTGGGGGATCTGTAACATTTTCACATGGAACCATGTCAAATCCTGCAAGTGCAATTCTTCAGATCTTGAAAAATTCTAAATTATCAATTCATGGTGGCCAAGTAAAAGATGAATTGACTACTCCTACAGGTGCTAGTATTCTTATACATCTAGCAAAAACATCAATGGATTTCTATCCTTCAATGGAAATAATCTCTGTTGGATATGGTGCAGGAAAAAAAGAGTTTGGTGAATTTTCTAATGTTTTAAAGATTGTAAAAGGTATTCAAAAAAATAACTTTCAATTTGACTCTGTTAAAATTATAGAAACTAATGTTGATGACGTCTCTGGAGAAATCATGGGGAATTTAATTGAAAAAATTATGAATAAGGGTGCTAGGGATGTTTCCATTTACAATGGTATTACTAAAAAAGGAAGACCAACAAATCTAATATCTGTCATATGTGATGATTCATCACTTCATGAAATTATGGAACTTTTAGTAATTGAAACTGGAACTTTAGGAATTCGTGTAAGTACTTCAGATCGTTTTATTGTTCCAAGAAAAACTCGTAATATCAAACTAATTTTTGATAATACTGAATTTTTAGTAAAATACAAGGTTTCGTCTTTTAAAGGAAAAAATGATTTTAAAATTGAATTTGATGATTTAAAATTGATCTCAAATACATTAAACAAGTCAATTAAGGAAACAGAATCATTGATTAGAAAAGAGATTGTGAAATTAGATGTTAACTATGACTAAACTTGATAATCTCATTGATTGGTTTGGAACAAAAAAAAATGTCATGATAGCTCTTTCTGGCGGTGTAGATAGTGCACTTGTAGCTTATGCTGCATTTCAAAAATTAGGTGCATCAGCAATTGCAGTTACTGCAGACTACAAAACCTTGTCAAAAGAAGAGCTAGAAACTGCAAAACAAATTTGCTCAGAAATAGGAATTCAACAAATTCTTTTAGATTATGATGAGCTCCAAAATGAAGAATTTGTAAGGAATTCTTCTGATCGTTGTTTTCATTGTAGATTGGAATTAGGAAATCATTTGGTTAATCTTGCAAAAAAACATGGTGTTGAATTAATTGTTGATGGAACTAATTTAGATGATTTAGGAGAATATCGTCCAGGAATTGAAGCTTTAAAAAATAATGGAATTAGAAGTCCTTTAGTAGAAACCAATTTTACCAAAAATGAAATTCGAATAACTGCAAAACTTGTAGGATTGTCAGTATACGACAAACCCTCAAATTCTTGTCTAGCCTCACGAATCCCTTGGGGCCAGAGAGTAACAAATGAAAAATTAACTAGAATTGAATTGGGTGAAACATTTGTTAAGCAAATTACCAATGTAAAACAAGTTAGGGTGCGAGATCTAAATGGTATTGCTAAAATTGAAGTTGAGAAAGATGATATTTCACTTCTTCAAGGTGATACTTTGGAAGAAATTACTAAAAAATTAACATTGATAGGATTTCAATCCGTTAAAGTAGATCCTGATGGATATAGACCTGGAAAAATTAATGTGATTGCAGATTGATATATCTAGACAATGCCGCATCCACTCAAATTCATGATGATGTTTTAGATGCAATGCTACCATATCTTAAAGAACAATATGGTAATCCTTCATCAATACATCGTTATGGTCGATTGGCCCATAAAGCTATAGAAAAAGCTAGAAAACAAATTGCATCCTTGATTAATGCCGACCCATCAGAAATTTTCCTTACATCTGGTGGGACAGAATCTAATAATATGGCACTTTGGGGAATTGCATCAAAAAAACCTTCTTCTAAAATTATTACTTCTTCAATTGAACACGATGCAATATTAGAACCATGTAAAAAATTAGTAAAAAGTGGATTTAATGTTCTTTATTTGCCGGTTAACAATCGTGGTGTTGTAAATCTAGATGCTTTAAAAAATTCTCTTTCAAATGATGTATGTCTTGTTTCAATAATGTTTGCTAATAATGAAATGGGAACAATTGAGCCAATTGCAAAAATTGCTCAACTGTGTAATGAACAAAAAATTCCATTTCATACAGATGCTGTTCAGGCTGTAGGAAAAATTCCAATTGATGTAAAGCAATTAGGTATAGATTTACTTTCTATTTCATCTCATAAAATTAATGGCCCTAAAGGTGTAGGTGCATTATACATCCGAGATGGAGTTGATGTAGATCCCCTAATTTTAGGTGGAGGTCAAGAACATGGTTTACGCTCAGGAACCGAAAACGTGGCCAATATTGTAGGATTTGGAAGAGCCTGTGAGATTGCTAAACTCCATCTTGTTGAGAATATCTCCCACATGAAAAAACTTCGTGACATCCTTATTGCAAAAATCATCAATGAGATTCCATATGTTACACTTAACGGTGACATTGAAAATCGTTTACCAAATAATGCGCATTTTACTTTTCTTGGTGTTGCAGGTGAAGACTTGATTATAAAACTAGATGAGTATGGTATAGCTGCATCTACTGGTTCTGCATGTTCAGTCCACACACAAAAAGCATCTCATGTTTTACAAGCAATGGGTTTTTCACATGAACAAATTACTGGTTCCTTGAGACTTTCCTTGGGTGTGTTTAACAACGAACAACAAGTAAACGAAACAGTAAGTATCTTAAAAAAAATAACTATTGAGTTACGTTCTGTTTCACCATTTAAAGAAAAATATTCTTTTTGATTAAATCCTAAATAGGAATTTGAAATCTATTTTTTGTAACCATTATTATTGTTATGATTCCTATTGCTAGAATCATCACTGCGATTGTTCCAAATTCTGGAATTATTGTAGTGCCTATTATTTCGATATCTGAATCACCTTCTTCAAAATTAATTGTAATTATTCTTGAGTTTGTATTAGTTACAGTTTCTTGATATGGCACTTCTATGCCATCAATTATTATTATGAATGTGTCATCTGTTTGATCTTGTTTTTTTGCATCAAATGCATCTCTTGGCATTTCTAAAGTGATAGATCCATCATTTTCAGATTCTATTATTACTATTAATGCAAAGATATCTTTGTCTATGAGCATATTTTTTACAGTGCCCCCATCTATAGAATAATTCACGTCAAATGTGCCATAACTACCCGCATCAACTTCAAATATGTCAGTTGCCGTCACTGCTGATTTTGGCGAAAAATTGAATTGAGTTTCTGCAACATTACCTTCACCAAATGATGCTCTTACAGTGTATTCTCCAGCTTTAGCCCAATATGGGCCCTCGGCAATAATTGTATATGAATAACTTCCGTCTTCTGCTACATTAAATTGTGCAACATCTACTAAATTACCTTGACTGAAAATTTGTAATGTGATAGGGGTACCTACTATGATGGTACTCACATTACCTGAAACTACTACTGTATCTCCTTCTTTATATGAATTAGAATTTGTTTTTATTGTGATTAAGGACTGAGCAAAAACTGGCAGTGTGATAATCATTCCTAAAATTAAAAATACAAAAATAATTTTAGTTTTCACAAAAATTATTGTTGTACGATTGTATATTTCCTTTACTATCCTAAAATGAAAAAATGAAAAAAGTTGTGAATTTAGTATCTTGGCATAATGCTTAGTTTTGACTTTGCAGATACTGCAATTA
>CAZQXU010000049.1:0-7956 GCA_964597385.1 uncultured Nitrosopumilaceae archaeon
TGAACATATTTTATAATATGTTAATTTTAGGTTCGAATCCGCAAAGGCTTGAACCATTTTTGGGAGATAATTTGAGAGCAATAGGATATATCTTACCTAAGAAAAATATCAAGATAATAATGCCTGATGAAAAAGATAATAATGAATTCCAAAAAAAATTAGCAATTGCTCAAATAGCAGCAACTGCAGGTACTGCATTGGGTGCAATATTAATGACAATGGGGATTTCATTAATGATATTTTCAACTGATCTTAGTTTTGAAGCAATAACTGACGATGTAGGTAGATCACAATTTTTCAAGGTTATCAGTGGGGGTTTCTCTGTACAGGGAGTAATCATGTTTTTTGCAGGATTAGGTGTTATAGTAGGTAGTTTGATATCAATTATTACAAAAATAAAATCAATGAAATAATTTTTACTTAATTCAAATATTAAATGGTTTGAATTATTTTTAAGATATCATCACAGTTAAGACTTATCTAATTCTAAGATAATTTTTTCTAGATAATCTTCTACGTTTTTTGTAAATTTATCAACTTTAGATTTATCTTTATCCCGATAAACTGCCACTATGTCAAATGTCGTATTTGATTTAGTAGTAACAGGCTGAATTCTTAAGTCAAACCAATGGGAATCTTCTATTTCAGTAGTAGATGAAAGATGAAGTGAAAATGAAGCAATTTCTTCTCCAAAAATAGTACCAATTTTTGTATACAAATTGTTTTCAGGTTTTATTTTTCTAATTAACGAAATAGGACTCTTTTTTGATTGAACAGAATAATTTAAAACTAATTCATAAAAAAATAAATGAGAATCTAGGTCTTTTGCAAGAGTATTTTTTACAATTTCCTCCATTTCAGAGTAAACATCAGATACTTCTTCAGGCGAAGAGCCTTCTACACCTAAAATCTGAGGCAGTGAATCTACAGTTATGACGGTATTGCCCTTTTTAGCTATTGGACCACCCCAATCTGCTTTAACTCCAATTGGAATATTACCACGTGGTGGTGGTGGAAGTAATTGATACCCCAAATTCATTTGGTTAAGACTAAACATTAATTCTGCACTTGTAAAAGGAAATAGAACATAATTAAAACGAGCTGTGAAGCTATTTCTTTTAGAAATTATTTTAAAATCTTCAGTCAATTAAGATTCACCGCTAGTTATTCTAGATCTACCAACACTTGCTGCAGTAAGTGGTAATGGTTCATTAAATCCAACATACCATCTTTTAGAAGGATCAGAATTAGGTTGTAGAGAAAATAATTGGTTACCTAATTCATTATGAATATCATTAACAAGATCCAAAGGCAAGTTTTCACGTATAGATAACTCTTCAGTACTCTGAGGGAAAGTGTGGAAAATATAAGAACGAATGATTTTTGGAATTATCTTTTTAATTGATTCATAATCATAAAGTATCGTTTGAGTAGGTTTCCAATCATAGTGGTGATTTTTTGCATATTTCTTTAATTTTGAAAACATATGATTCACTTCTAGATCTCGTTGTTTGTAAATTAATCCTGCATATTGTTTTGTCATGATTTCAAATTCGTTGACATGTTGTTTAAACTCAAATGTGTCTTTAGAATCAAAAGTTTGCTCATATATTGTAGAAAGACAAGTCATTAAAGTTTCAGTTCCAGCACCGTACAAATTTTGAGTAATAAATTGAAATGATTCTACAGGGAATTGTTCAATTGCTTTTTCAAGAATTTTTACTTTAGTACTATGTTTTAGATCTTCTTTTCTTTCATCCCAATCGTAAGTAGATTTTTTACTTATATCACATTCTTTCGAAGCTAATTCTCGATTATCATTGAATGATTTCTTAATTTTATCAAATAACATGATGGCCCCTTCGGAATCCACATAATTTGCATATTCTTCAGCGACACTCATATCTAATACCGTATAGTACACTATACGTTCTCTAATTAATAAGTTAAGAGGAGCTTATATTCCAGACAGGCACATTCGTTTAATGAATATGGAGTGCGATATTCGCAGCAAGATTATTCCAGACAACTCACCAGATGGGTTAAACAATCTAACAAATATGGCATTACAGCTAATTCAAAAACACATTTTTAAAAATGCAAAACGAGTCAATCCTTCAACTGCGGTCACTGTAGATATTTCATATCCTCCGAGTTTACACACAATTTCACCATCAGAATTAGTTTTTGAAATGGATAAAATTGAATTGGATAGAAAACTGGAAGTTGATACACATGCAATCAAAGGATGTTATAATAGAGATGAAGGAAAAATATATCTCAACAAAGAATTATGGTGTGTAGAAACAATTATTCATGAAACATTACATGCATGCTCAAGAACAAGTGAGGATGATCGATTAGATAGATATATTCCACTTTATGAGGGATTAACAGAATTTTATACAGGATATATTTTATTTAGTGAATTTGGAGAGTGTTATAAGAATTGTTTTCAAACTAATTTTGGAAGATTATGTCAAATGACATACGAGGATACAACAAAGTTATGGGTAGCATATTGTAATTTTATAGGGTTATCATCAACATTAGGATTGTATTTCAATACAGGAAAAAGTTGGGATGAAGAAGTTAAAAATTTTGTTGAAAATGTAAAAAAACAATTTCCTAAATTTTCAAATCCATTTGCCAAAGGAGGTCTTTCCACACAGTTAAAATTTGAAATGTTATGTAGGAATACATTTGGAGAAGAGTTTAGAAGAATTTGTAAAAATAGAGAAAGATTTGTAGATTTCAGTAAAATATTATTAAATTAAATACAATATTTGAAGAACTATTCAAAAACATTTTTGTTTATAGAAAAAATAAATTATTAAAAAACAAGATGAAGTTATGTTAATAAGATCATTTCAAATCCCAATATAATGAATAATTTATAATTAATTCAAATTAATTAATGTAAATTCGTCAATAATCACTTAATTTTTCAATGTAACTATTTACTTCTGGAGAATATTTCTTCAAGGTATTTGGGTATTTTTTGATTAGTGTGGCGGCTTCATATGCACCTGTTACATAGGGCATCATAGTAACAATTGATTCCAGGATTTTCTGATTTCTGAGTGGATCTTTTTCTTTTATTGCATTCTGAAAAGACATGTAAATGATTGTCTCATATTGTTCAAGTCTACCATAAAGATCAAGTTCAAGAAATTCATTATGTTCAGTCTCAGATTTTTTGTGCTTTAGAGCAGAGAGATTAGCCTTGATTCTGTAAAATTGGGCTCGTTTTATCTTAGAACCATGAGTTGCAAGCCAGGCTAATGCCTCTTTTTCATTCAGTCTCATTGCGATAGCCTGAACAACTAGAAATTCAGTATCACTTAGAACCAATTTTTATTCCTAAACATGAGACAAATAGTATCATATGCATTTTCAAGAAATATAGAAAGATAATGATACTGCTGCTGCATATTCATTCAAATATTCCTTGGGACTCGACGGACAAAACCTGATACGTCTAACTCTCCTAAACGAGAATCAGAACACTTGTCAATAACATCTTCATCAAAATTACAATAATACAGAATTGTTTTTCTATAGTGTTTCTTTGATCTGTTTCCCATATTTCCTAGAACTTTATTTAAGATTATTTGTAAAACAGTTGCAGGAATTTTTGGATAAGTATGAATTTTAATAAACTCTTGTGTAATTTTAGAATAGTTTTGTAGTATTCGTTGATCAGCTATCTTACCATTATGAATTATTTCATATCCCATTTCATTTTTCTTCCATTGTCCTAAACCTAAAAAAACTATAGATTCAAGTTCATATTCTTCATTATTATTAATATCATTTTCATTATTGTTATATTTTATTTTCATAATTTCACTAAATTCCTTATATTGATCTAATCGGATTTTTATGAAAGTTTTCAATTCAGATAACTGTGGCATATGTAATGTAGCAGCAGTAGCAACATCAGAGTCATTCATTAATAATCACCTCAGTTTTAATTACATGTTTGATATTAGACAAAATTCTACATGCCTGACATAATTCTAAAAATTTGATAGAACCAAGACCAACGTCTATAGAATATCGAATAACCTTAGGAAAATGGTGACACGAATACATTCCCTTGTTCAATGAGATTTCCTCCAATCATTCAAAAGAAGTTGAATTATTTCATCAAAAGTAGAGTCTTTTGTTCCAAGTGATGCTAGTTGATCACGAATAGATTTGTTAACTGCTATGCTAGTTTTGTTGGACATATTCATTCTAAGCAGTATAATTTATATAACAATTATTGGTATAATATTATGGTGAAATAACAAATTATGTTATCAGATATAACTCGCAAACGTATCAAACAAAGAGGAAAAATGAAAGATCATTCCAATCCTGCACAATTTCTAAGTAGAGTGAAAAATCAGAGCCATATCGCAATAAAGGATCTTACACTAATCACAGAAAATTTGGATGAAAAGCATCTAGAAGATGTATTTACTGCAGAAAAATTATTACCATTAGTTCGTAGCTTGTTAAAATCAAAAAATAAGAGAACAATTGAGATCACTGAAATGTTGGCCAATTGTGTATTTCAAAAATTGGCAAGTGAGTTGCCGCATACTATGGTAAATGAATTAGGTTCAGATATTGGAAAGACCTGGACTTATGCAAAGATGGCATTAGAGTTTTGGGATAAACCAATAATTGGAAAAAATACATAGCATAACTTAGAATTTATTTAATACTATGAACTGCATTTCCAATTTTCTTTTACATATGTTGATGGAAGATTAGCTACAAGCCATGCATTAGATTCTATTTTCGTTATTGTTTTTGTTTGTAGATCTTCCATTTCCACTACATAATCTATCCAACCAACTTTAACATTAGTCAAATTTCCACTTAAATCCAAGGTTTGAATTTCAGGTTGAGTTTGATATGTAATTTCCAAAATAGACTTTATCCATGAATCTTTATCGGTAGGTCGAAAAGTATCAGTCCATGCACCTACTAGTTCAACTTTTGGTTCATTAACAAAAAAACAATTAACCCAACCACCATCTTTTAGAGTAGCGTTTTCTACATCGACCCTTAATGGGTGATTACTAATTGGAATTAATAATATTTCACCAGAATATGTCTTATTTTCTGATTCTGGAATTATAGATAATTCAATGTCCATCCCAAGTGTTTTTGCAACAGGTCCAAAATTATCAATTTCAGATTGTTTTTTAGTGATTGCTTTAATTTCTTCTAGCACTAATCCTGTCTGCCATCCAAGATAGATAACGGGAGTAGCAATTACTACAGATATGATAATTGAAATCAATGTCAATCTCATAATTTGTTCATGGTGTCTTGTTTCACGTATACGATCATCATCTGTAGGACCTCCCATGCCTTGAGGCGGTGCGGACATATGTCTGATTTTTAGAAGATGTATTTGTGCATTGATATGCCAACTAAAATATCAAAATTTAGATAATATAATTTACAAAAAACAATTATCATAGTTTACAAGAATTCTTACATGATAGATGACCTTGATAAACTAGCAAGAAAGAAAGTTTCCCAAACTCACATTGAATGTCTAAGATGGTTTCGTGAAAATGAAGGAATTACAATTACAAATAGTGAAAAATTAACGGGTATCAAAGTTTCAGGAAACAATCCTGACACAGGTAAACCATACAAAGCTCACAAACCAATTGGATCAAATCAGATAGTATCAGGATTACATTATTTGCACCCATTAGTTAGAGGAGCATACAAACCTGGAGGTGCCAAAATTGTCAGATGGGATAATAAAAAAAGACAAGCAATTTGGGATGGCATTGATAATTATGTTCAAGCAATCCAATCAAGTAAAAATGAAACACAACAAGGATATTCAAATGAAGTAAAATTCGATGCTAAAGGAAGATGGATTGAGATTAACTACAATCATAGAAAAGGAGGCAGTTATTATGAAATTACAGGAGGATATCTTTGGAATTGCTACAAGGAAAAAATTCCTATAGGAGTTATTTACAAAGAAAAGAAAGCTCAAAATAAAATTTTAGGATTAGGAATAATAACCAAAATTAGTAAGAATCAACTTGACTATAAAATTGAACCATATAACAGAAAAAAATTAGATATGAAATTAGAACAAGTAATCAAAACAGTAACAAAACAAATTGAAAAAAATAACTATTCATCAAAAGGTAAAGAAACAACCATACGGGCAAGACAATTTAGTGCATGGTTTAGAGATCAGCTTTTGACACAATATGATTCAAAATGTGCACTTTGTGGATTTTCATCCAAACCATATCTTGTTGGAGCTCATATTGTTCCAAAAAGTGTGATGGATAAAATTGAACCTAAAAATGCCATGAATCCAAGAGATGGCATTCTATTATGCAAATTATGTGATATTGCATTTGAACATGGACACATCATAATAGATAAAAAATACAATATCAAAGTTTCAGATGCATTAAAGTCCAAATCCAAAGAGGATTCAAATGAAGTGATGAGTAGATGGATCGAATCGATTAAGAAAAAAATAGTAATTAAAAAAAATGCCAGATGGAACCCATCTTCAAAATATTTGGATCAAAAAGCCATACTGGTTAAAAATCAAAAAATTAACCCTTAATTCAATATAGCATCACCTTCTTTTAGAAATAATTCTAAGATTAAGCTAATCTAACAAAGCTAAACTGATTGTTTGAATTTCTGTTCTATTTCTCGCCACTGCTTTACTTTATCCAAGTCTTCTTGAATTGTATCTAGTTGTATTTTGAGCAGTTCATTTTCTGATTTTTCTTTTTTTAGCCTCTCATTTTCAAGCTTTATTTGCTCTTCATCAGATATGGTCAAAAATGGAATTGCCTTTTGATACTCTGGAAATCGCTCAAAATCTTCTTCCTGGTATCTTTCATAGTGTTTTTCAAGGCCAACTTTGTGTCCCATCATGTCTTCTTTGTCTAGATAATCCACTTTGGCACGCCTAAGCATTGTATTGAAATATTTTCTAAACCCATGATCTAGCTGTACTTCATGTCTTTTCTGTCCTACAGGTAATGGAGGTCTAAGACCTATATCTGAAACAATTCTATCTAGTCTTTTACGTACTCCTTTTTGATTTAGTCTACGAATTACAGGATAGCGTGTAGATTTGATTAATGGATTATCTGGTTTTGGATATACACCAATGTCGGATTTCCAGTTTTCACGATAAAGCTCCAACATTTTGCAAGCTTCAGGGGTGATAAATGTAAAATAACTTTCTGGATCTCCACTGTAAATTCGAAGTGCTGCACCTTTGTAAGAGTCACCATCTTTGAAAAATATAACATCTTTCCAGGTAAAATAATCCCAAGCTTCCAATCTAAAACCACCAGATGAGAACAACAAAATTATTACTTTATCAGTAATGTCATTTGAAAGTTCTAACATTTTTTGGATTTCTTCTTTGGTATATGCTCTGTCTTTAGATTTTGATTCTCGTCTTGGTAAAAGCTTGTTTAGTGATTTCCAATGAATAGGAATACGATTTGCGTCAAGTAGAACCTTGATTGGTTTGATATGATTAGGAATAGTTTGTGAGCTAATCTCCCCTGAGATAACACGTTTTTTGTCTTCTTTGATAAAGGTAGCAATAATATCTGAAGTTAGTTCCACATCTTTTTTTGCAAGGTCTACAAAAAATTTAGCTAGTGTTTCTACTTGTTTGTCTTGTGGAGTTTGTCCAAGATACTCTTTGTATATTTTATTTGGAACTAGTTTGAGAAATGCATAAAGTTGATTTTTGTATCGTCTAAGAGTAGATGTACTTCTAATAGAGTCTAAAAATAACTGATATGGTTCTGTTCTATTTTTTACATGTTTTATGCTAATTTCCACAAATAATATGCGTGTGCGTCCCTTTTTAACCCCGTGAAAGTATATGGGCCCACAGGGATTTGAACCCTGGATTTTCGCCGTGTAAGGGCG
>CAZQXU010000050.1:0-7757 GCA_964597385.1 uncultured Nitrosopumilaceae archaeon
TCTTTCTGTTGTATTTTTGCAAATTGTTTTTGCATAATTTGTCAAATCTTGTTGTGTCCCCTTCATCTCGAAATCTTCAATTCTTTGAATTATCTCTTGTTGAAATTTCATGACCTCTCTCATGTTTGCACTTAATTCTTCAATTTTCATTTTTTGATAATCTTTAGAATCTAAATCTCTCATGTTTATTTTATTTATTAATTCTTTAATTTCATCAATTTCTTCCATGTATTACTTAAAATAAATATTCTAAAAAAGTTAGTGGCTGTATTCTAAAATTAAGTTTTTGAAAATTGTGGTCTATGCCTTTGCATATTTTTTTACAATTGGTAAACACGAATCAATTATGCGTAACATCTCTGAACGGATTACTTTTTTGTCAATTGATATCCATACTCTAACTTTTTTAATTGCAAATGATATCGTTTGAACTTTCTTTCTTTCTTCCCATACAAATTCAACCTCTCCAAGATTTTTATCAAAAAATTCCTCCAAATCTGTTTTTATTGCAATATGTGAAAACTGATACTGGGTATTTTTTGCATCTAAAAGTGGAGTCAGATCAGGTCTTCTTTTGTATGCCAAAAGTTCTCCTCCCTTTCCAACTATGCCTACAAATCTAATAAATGGGCTAATTCCTGATATTTCATCGCAAATTTTTACATATTCTTTTTTTATCATCTGTTTTGTAGTAAAAAGATGATATTTTAATGATTGTGGTGGATTTTGAAAAATAATTATCAGTTCGCTTTTAATAAATAATGCATATCTGGTGATTGTTTAGTGGATTTTTCAGCAATTTTCCCATTTGCTCCTGAAATTGGGTATCTTGGCTTAGTACTGGTTAATTTTTTTGGTTCGTTAATTCCATTTATTCCTCTTCCTGGATTTATTTTTCTTGCCTCAATGTCTGTAGGTGAACAATTCGATCTTCATGTATTGGCAATTCTTTCTGCGTTAGCTGCAACTGCTGCAAAACAAATTATTTTTTATGTGAGTTATCAAGGACGTCGTATTATCAGTGAAAAAACCAGAAAGAGAATGCGACCATTTGAAAGATTAGTAAAACGATATGGTGCTGGAGCTGCATTTTTTGCAGCAGCTACTCCAATACCTGATGACTTGATTTATGTTCCATTGGGACTTGCAAAATATAACCCCAAACGATTTTTCATAGCTACACTTACTGGTAAACTAGTCCTTAGCTATTCTATTGTATTTATTTCACATCATCTTGGAATGTCTCTAGTTCAACCATATCTTGATGATGTCACTGATGTGACTACGGTATATGTTGGAATTATAATCTTTGGAGTTATGATGACTGCGGTTGTTGTTTTACTTTTGAGATTAAATTGGGAAAAAATTTTGGGACGATTTGTACCTTGGACATTAGATGAAAACAATGACAAATAAATTCATTATGTTACCGTTTTAAAATTCCATAATCTATCGGTAGCGTTTTTAATTCCAATTCTTGGGCTAGAAATGATTTTGCCTTGTATTTTTATCCCTTCTGTGATGAATAATTCTGAATTTATTGTCAGATCTAATCCGTAATGTTTTTTTGTAATTCTTAATGCCTGAGTTAATTTTGCAGGTCCATCTGTTAGTCTTTTTGAATCTTTTATGCCTCTATTTTTTTCCATAATTTCTATCCCGTTTTCAGGCATGATTGATCTGATCAAGACAGCTCCTGCCTCGAATTTTGAATCTCTTGCAACGATGTTAAAACAATAATGCATCCCATACGTAAAATAGACATATGCTTTTCCTACTTCTCCAAACATCGCTTTGTTTCTTTCAGTAATATTTCTAAATGCATGACTAGCTGGGTCATCTTTATGTCTGTAAGCTTCAGTTTCTATTATTATCCCTGAGATTTCTTTTCTGCCTATCTTTCGAACTATTTTTTTTCCTAGTAAATTTTTTGCAACTGTAACAGTATCTTTTGTATAAAATGATCTAGGTAGTATAGTCAATATCTATTGAAATTTGTTTGTTGTTTTTTAACTCTCTGATTAAATCAAATAATTTTATGATGTCTTCTTTTAATACTGTGATTAATTCTTGATTATAAATTGTTGCAGCTGGATGTACTGTCAAAAAATAAAATTGATTGTCTTTTTTTACAATTTTCCCCCGGTATTTTATAATTTCAGAACCACCTAAAATTGAATTAAACGCAGTATTCCCTAAAATACAAATTATTTTTGGTTTTATTATTTCTATTTCTTTTTGAAGATAATCACTACATGCATCTCTTTCAGAAATTAAAGGAACTCTGTTTTTTGGCGGTCTACATTTGACAATGTTTGTTATGTATATTGATTCTCTGGAAATTCCAGCATTTTCTAGTGCATCACTGAGTCTTTGACCAGCTATTCCAACAAATGGCTCTCCTCTCTGATCTTCATTTTTTCCAGGTGCCTCTCCTACAAAAATTACATCTGACTTGAAATTTCCCTTACCTGGTACTGAATTTGTCCTTGTTGTGGCAAGTTCACATTTAGTACATGTAATTACATTTTGTCTTATGGTTTCTAGTTCTTCATTCATATTTTTATCATCTGACATATTGTTGATTGTTGGTTATTCTTATTGATTGCATATTTTATTTGTATGATGATTATTTTTCAAAACTCATATGCAGAAATATTTTGATATTGGTTCTTGAAAATTGTTTTATAATAAATTAATAAAATCAATCTTGTATTTTGAATCACTGATTTGATATCGCAGGCATGGTAAAGTAGTACTCATCTTCAAAATTGAAGTCAGAACGTCCTTTTTTACGTAGAAATTCAAAATATGTTGCACAATTTTCGTAAAATTCACCATTTTTTTCATCTTCGTGATTATTCTGATTCATTATTTTTAATTCTAAAAAATCCATTTTTTAGGGAGAGTGAGTGATTTTAGTTAAGAGAGTTTGTTTTCTTTAACTAATCTCAATTGCTGACTTTGTTGACTGTAAATTTTTAGGTAGAGTAATTATAAACTCTGCTCCTTGATTTGGAACACTTTTTACCGAAATTGTACCATCATGACTTTCAACTATTCCTTTACATATGGCTAGCCCTAAACCACTACCTCCTTTTTCTCTTGTTAATGTTGCATCTACCTGATAAAATTTCTTAAACAAGTCTTGTTGTTTTTCTAATGGGATTCCAATTCCATTGTCTTTTATACTAATTTGAATATCATGTGGTAGAGTTTTCATTGTAATCTCAATTTTTCCAACTTCTGGTTGTATCGCGTTTAAGCTATTTTTGATTAAATTAGTAAGCACTTGTTTTATTCTAACTGGATCATAATCAATTCGGGCATCTTGTAAATCTGTGATTTTTGTTATTTTCTTTTTCTGTAAATCAGGTTCAAAATCTGCAATTGCTTCGACAATGGTATCTTTAAGATTGTGTGTTTCTTTTTTCATTCTAAGTTGACCTAATTCCAATTTTTGAGCATCTAGTAAATCTGATATAATTGATAGTAATGTCTCTGAACTTGTTTTTATGATGTTGATTCTTTCTTTTTGTTTGTCTGTTAATTTTCCTAAATGCTCACTTAGTAAAATATCCGCATATCCTTGAATGGGTACTAGTGGTGTTTTTAATTCATGAGTAATCATTGCTAAGAATTCATCTTTTGCAATATCGGTTCTCTTAGTTTGCTCGTCTTTTTCTTTAATCGTATTTGACATCACGTTGAATGTATCTACTAATGCTCCAACTTCATCTGCCTTATTGTATTCTATTTTTTTTCCATAAGTTCCTTCTTTTATTTCAGAAAGTGCTGTTGTAATTAATCCTAAAGGTAACAATGATTGTCGGATAATGAATAATACCAAAAAGAATACTCCTACATCAATTAACAATAATGCTTGAATGATGATTTGTCCTTCTTGACTATTTTTTACAATTTCGGCATTCCACGATAATAAAATACTGTCTATATCTGAAAATAAAATTGATTTTTGTTGAATCATTTCATTTTTTGCCAAGTTAAAATCTGGAGATAAAAGAGCTCTTTCTTCAAGAATACTTATTCTTACTTGTAATGCTTCCCACAAAGGATCAATTTTTCGTAATTCATTTGAGTTCTCTCTAGGAATTGGAATTAGATCTTCATTTACTTTTCCTACGCTTTCAACATCTAATTCTTCTGTTGGTACTCCTAAGAGTTTCCTTAGTCCTATCTCAAATGACATTTTTTCATTTTTTAATTTTTGCTGTACGCCTTCCTCTTCGCCAATTGAAATTAACAATGTTAATTGTCCTATCTCTATTGCCGATTTTTCTAATTCTTTAGCGATTTCTTTATGTCTATTATAATCCCTGTCTAGATTTGATAATTCATCAGATATTGTTTTTGTTGATAATACAAGTTCGCCATTTTTTTGTAGAACATAATTCATTGCGTTTGTTGCTTCTTGATCAAAAACCGACGTTTTTTCTACTTTTTTTACTTTTTCTCTATATGCTTCCCAAGATGTTTTCATTTTATTATATTCTGCAGTTAATTTGATTGGAATTTTTTGTAGTTGTTGTCCATTAATACTTTCACCGTTTTCTAATTTCAGTAGAAAGTCATCTATGTCATTTATTGCATTATTTAGATTGTTTTTATCATTGATATCTCCATTTGCTACAGATATTGCTAACGATGAAATATGTTCTGCATCTACTTTCAGATCCCCTGTTTTGATAATGGAGTTTGAGAGTGAATTGTCAATTTGCTGTGATTCATAAAG
The DNA here is from genome assembly GCA_964597385.1 of uncultured Nitrosopumilaceae archaeon. GTDB lineage: Archaea > Thermoproteota > Nitrososphaeria > Nitrososphaerales > Nitrosopumilaceae > Nitrosarchaeum. Next base: position 4,754 of record CAZQXU010000050.1, read on the forward strand.
CAATAATAAATTAATTATTGCTGCAACAATTAATACCAAAACTAAAACATATGTCTTATTAATTATCTTCACAATGTCTAACTCTTAACATAGGGTATAAAAATAATGAGCATGGTTTCTTTATTTGTACCAATATGTCTGATGAATTTCTTAAGGCTGCCACTACTGAAATAAACGATGAAATTTCTGCCATTTCTAATATTTTGAGCACTTGTCATACTCCTCTAGATGTATCTGCGAATGCTTCAGAAATTCAAAAATCAACTCACAAAATCAAAGGATTGGCTCCAATGATGGGAAAAGAAGAATTAGGTGCTCTATCGTCGATGCTTGATTCTATGTTGAAAAAGATAACCGATGAAACTGTTACTGATGAAATATTTGAATCTCTTATTATTTCAACTGATGCTATGAAGAAATCTATGACTCAATCAAATATTAATTTGAATGAAATAAAACAAAAGATTTCACAAATATCTTCTACTTTTATTTGATCAACCTTTTTAATTACCTGCCAGGTTAAGATGATTTAATGGGAAACATCATGATTGCCGATGACTCTGATGCAATTAGACTTGTCTTAAAAGATATTTTGTCTATAGGCGAACATAATATTGTATGTGAGGCAAAAGATGGTGCAGAAAGTATAGATCTTTTTTTCAAATTTAATCCTGATTTGTTACTTTTAGATTTAGCAATGCCTAAAAAAGATGGCTATACTGTTGTTAAAGAAATACTCTCAAAAGATCCAAAAGCCAAGATTATCTTGGTTACTGCAAGTGATGATCAGAAAATTATTCAACAATGTCTTGATTTTGGTGCCTCATCTTATATTTCAAAACCATTTAATTTTAACAACATACTGAAAATTGTTTCAGATGTTTTGGCAAAGTAATTTAGGATCTAACTTTAATTAAAATTGATAGAAGATTTGTCAAAGATTGTTGTAGATACTAGTATCATAATTAATGGACAATTAATCATATTGATTGAATCTGGAAAAATTAAAAATTCTGAAATTATCATACCTCAAGCAGTTTTTGATGAATTGCAATCACAAGCATCTCAGAAAAAAGAACAGGGGGTTATTGGTTTGGAAGCAATAAAAAAACTCAAAGAAATTTCCGGTGATTTTGAATTGGTTATATCCATTTCAGGTTCGCACCCAACTTCTGAGGATATTCGTATGGCAGGTTCTGGTAGAATTGATGCGATAATCAAAGATGTTGCAAAACAAAATCAAGCAATTCTTTATACTTCTGATAATGTTCAACACCTAGTAGCACAAGCTGAAGGAGTGGAGTCTGTGTTTGTAAAACCAATTCCTAAAAATATTACCTTGGAATTTTTAAAATTTTTTGATTCTGAAACAATGAGCGTACATCTCAAAGAAAACATGCCTCCAATGGCAAAAAAAGGAAAACCTGGATCATTTGTTTTGACAAAACTAAATGATGAAATTCTAACCAGAGAATATTTGCAACTAATTACATCTCAAATTTTAGAGACTACTACTTCTGATTCTAGTACTGTTGAAATCTCAAAAACTGGTGCATATGTAATTCAGTACAATGATTATAGAATTGCAATTACTAAACCTCCTTTTTCTGAGGCATTTGAAATCACAATAGTTCATCCTATTGTAAAATTGACTTTGGATGATTATGCTATCTCTGAAGAATTAATGAAACGATTCTCTGATAGGGCAGAAGGAATTATAATTTCTGGTCCTCCGGGTTCTGGAAAAAGCACACTGGCATCCAGTCTTGCTAATTTTTATCACAATACTGGAAAAATTGTAAAAACATTTGAATCTCCACGTGATTTGCAAGTGGATCCAGGAATTACTCAGTATACCAAGCTTGATGGTAGTTTTGATAACACGGCTGATATTTTATTATTGGTTCGCCCTGATTACACGATCTTTGATGAAGTGAGAAGAAGAGAAGATTTTCGAACGTTTGCAGATTTACGACTTACTGGTGTTGGCATGGTTGGTGTTGTACATGCAAACTCTCCTTTGGATGCAATACAACGTTTTATTGGAAAAATAGAGTTAGGAATAATTCCAAATGTTATTGATACTGTAGTTTTTGTTAAAGATGGTACAATAGGGAAAATCTATGATTTGGAGCTTGTGGTTAAGGTTCCAACTGGAATGACCGAATCTGATTTGGCAAGACCCGTAATTGAGATTAGAAATTTTGCAGATCATGTACTTGAGCATGAAATATACACATTTGGTGAAGAGAATGTCATAGTTCCAGTATCCAAAAAAGTACAAAAAGTAGGTATTGAGAAACTTGCAGAAGACAAAATACGTGAATTATTTAGGAAATACGATCCTAGAGTAGAAGTTGAGATATTATCTGATAATCGAGCCAAAGTCTTAGTAGATAAACAATCAATGGCATCAATCATTGGAAAAGGTGGTTCTAACATTAATGAGATTGAAAAGGTACTAAAAATACACATTGATGTAGTTGAAAAGACTAATTCTAATCGTCATGAATCAACAAATTCCTCCAACGAAATATCGTTTCACTTTTCAGAATCCAAGAGCGGTTTAGTTTTAACTGTTGGTAGAGAATATTCTTCAATGCATGCTGATATCTATGTTCATGATGACTATGTGACTTCAGTTAGAATTGGGAAAAAAGGCGAGATTACAATTCCAAAACGATCTGAAGCATCGCGGACTTTAATGAAACTAGCATCCTCTCAAAATGATATTCAAATATTTCTTAAAGATTAAAGAAACAATAGATTAACCTATCTTATGGATTCTTAAAACTTTCAATAATTTTCGGATTTGCTTTTAAAAATGTGATGAACTTTCGTAATTGTTTGATTGTTTTTGGATTCAAGTGGTGCTCAATTCCTTCTGTATCTTTGTTAGCAGTTTCATGATTCACTCCCAAAATCTCAAAAAACTCTAGTAAAATTCCGTGGTTTTGTCTTATCTCGATTGCTATCTGAGTACCCTTACTTGTTAGATTAATCC
>CAZQXU010000051.1:0-7640 GCA_964597385.1 uncultured Nitrosopumilaceae archaeon
TTCTTGGCATTTTTCTTGCAGCAGCTGCTGTAGCAACACCAGCTATAGAACTAAGAATTATTGCAATCTCTTGCATCTACGTATACCATTTAATCCAGGAATACTTTCTGCGTTTAGCCTCTGGGAATCCACAACTTGCACATTGGTGGTGTCTCTTATGAAATGCATTGTTGCCACATCTTCTACATCTAATGTGTACTTTTTTCTTTGTAAAACCACCCATAGAAGTTGTGCCGCGTGTCATCTCAATTCACCTAATTTGCTGCCGGTGGAGGAGATATCATCACAACATTGTCTCCTCTTACAACAATGGTGCCTAGGCTTTTTGAATTGCCCTCAGTAGGAATTTCCTCTGATGAGTCAAGTAGCAGGTTCATGTGCTGATCAAAACCAAGTAGATTTCCTCTAATGGTTTTACCGCCTTTGAGCTTTATCAATACTATTTGATTGATACTCTCATCCAATACTTTTACTGCCATATCAACGGACATTATATCACTTATTGGCTTTGATATTGAGGGATTATATTAAAATTTCATTGGTGTAACTTTGAACTATGCTCAGTAAGGCAAGTTTGACACTTTTTTCCAAGATTTCTCATGATTTCGTCTAAAATCAACATTCCGTCTCTTTTTGTTGCATTTCTTGGATCTCCCCAAATTCCATTTTTTGTAACTTTTGGAAATGATTTTGATGCTATCTGTCCTAACTTTTTGATTTGATGTTGTTTCATTCCATCTGTTACAAGTCCCTTTTTGGCTAATCTCATTTTGGTATTTTTTGAAATTGCAAGCATTAGTGAGGTCTCCACAAATCCTGCATGATCAAATTCTCTATGCATAAAATGCCAATATGAAAGCGAAAAAATTCTGAGTTTGTTTTTTGATATTTTTCTGAATTTTTCATCAATGTTATTCAATGGTTTTAGATTCCCATGATGTCCATTAATGATAAAAACTGTTTTGATGTTATTTGCAAGAAGTGATTTACACAAATCAATTATGATAGTACGAAGTGTTGTTTCTTTGATACTAATATTAAAAAATGGTGAATGTTCAAATGACACTCCATATGTTAATGTAGGTAAAAGTAAATAATTCATTTTTTCTGATAATCTTTTTGCTATTTCAGTAACAATATCTGAATCAGTAGAAATTGGTAGATGTGGACCATGCTGTTCTATTGAGCCTACGGGAATAACTGCAATCTGTTTTTTCTTTTTAATATTTTTCCTTAGTTCTGGATCAAATTGGGATTTAATTTCTACCATTTATTTCACTTTGACTTGACATGAACCTTTCTCCAACGAACCTCAAGTTTATTTTCTAGGTGCATCTTTGTGGCTTTAAGCAAAGTGTCTGCTTCCAATTTTTGACCTTTGGATTTAATTTCCTCTAAACTGTCATCTGGATCAACTTTAAAAGAATCCTGAAAAATTATTGGTCCTTGATCCAAGTTTTCCGTTACATAGTGAGCAGTTACACCTACTATTTTTGTTCCTCTCTCAAATGCTTGTGCATATGCAAGTGCTCCTGGAAACGCAGGTAAAAGTGATGGATGGATATTGATTATTCGGTTTGGATATCTCCACACAAAATTTGGACTAAGTATTTTCATATATCTTGCAAGAACAATTAGATCAATCTCATATTTTTTACAAATTTCCAATATTTTTTCTTCAGCTTTTTCTTGATTTGATTCTGAAATTGTAATAAATGGAATTTTTACTCTTTTTGCTATTGGTTCTAATGTTTTTTCAGTACCTATTATTACTGAAATGCATCCCTTCAATGATTTCTTTTTGGCGGCATCCAGTATTGTCTCTAAACATCGTGGTTCTTTTGTAACTAGTATTGCAATATTTTTTTCAGAATTTGTTTCATGATGTGTACTTACATCCATTTTTTCTTTTTTTGATAATAATTGAATCCCAGAATCAAATTTTTTCACATTTACTATCTTTGTAAAAGATGCTTCAAGATACATTCCAAAAAGACCTTTGACAACATTTTGATTGACTTTTTCAATGTTTCCGCCGTTTTCAAATACAAAATTAGTAAATGCTGCAACTATTCCTTCTCTATCTTTGCCAACTACTGTAATGCCAATCACTGTCTTTTTCATAACTTTTTTTGATCACTATTTTCTCATTATTAATCATTCACAGAAATAGACAACTAATGCGGGAGGTGGGATTTGAACCCACGAACTCCTAAGAGATAGGGTCCTAAGCCCTACGCCTTTGACCAGGCTGGGCGACTCCCGCATCGGACTTGCCATTAAACACAAATTTATCTATTATTGAAGTGAACTATGGCAAAATATTTTGGAACAAATGGTATCCGTGGTGTTTTTTCTGAAGATTTTAGCTTAGAATTTGTACATGATATGACATTAGCAATTGCAACTTATTTCAAATCAGGACCAGTATTGATTGGATATGATGGAAGAGAATCAAGTCCAATAATTGCAAAAGTTGTATGTTCTGCAATAAATTATGCTGGACTCGACTGCAATAATGCAGGACTTGTACCGACTCCATGTCTTGAATATGCTGTAAAGAAACTCGGATATTCTGGTGGAATTATGATTACAGCTTCTCATAATCCTCCACAATATAATGGAATTAAACCTGCTGCAAAAGACGGTGTAGAAATATCACGTGATGATGAACTGATAATTGAAGATATTTTTTTAAATAAAAATTGGATAAAAAACCCAACTAAATTTGGAACTACAGGTAAAGAAAATAGAGCAATTAATGTTTATGTTAATGGAATAATTTCTCATATCGATTCTCAGAAGATAAAATCAAAACATTTGAAAGTTGTTTTGGATTTAGGAAATGGGGCACAGGCAGTTACTGCTCCTCTATTTTGTAAATCAGTAGGATGTGAAATATTTTTAATTAATGATAAAATTGATGGACTATTTCCTGGACGTGGTTCTGAACCAACTCCTCAAAATCTTTCTGAACTTTCCAAATCAGTTAAAGAAAATAACGCCGATTTTGGAATTGCGTTTGATGGTGATGGTGATCGAAGTATATTTTGTGATAATAACGGAGAGATTCTTACTGGTGATAAATCTGCTCTAGTTCTTACAAAATTTATTTTACAAAAAAATCCTAATTCTCTAGTTGTTACTTGTTTGAATTCTGGTTCAAATATAGAACTTGTTGCAAATGAATTTAATTCAAAAGTAATTCGAACTAAAGTTGGAAGTGTAGAGGTATCGCGAAAGATGGTACCTACAAATGCATTAATTGGTTTTGAAGAAAATGGGGGATTTATGTTTGGAAAACATAATGAAGTACGAGATGGATGTATGACTTTAGCTTTAATGATGGATCTTTTAGCAAAATCCGAAAAAACACTGTCTGAATTGATTTCTGAACTCCCAGCCTCTTTTACAACAAAAGATAAAGTTTCATGTTCTCAAGATGATTCTAAAAAACTAATAAAATCACTAAAAGAAGAATTTCCTACTTCTGATATAACTGACGGAATCAAAATTTCAATAGATTCTAAAAACTGGGTTATGATAAGACCTAGTGGTACTGAACCTATCGTTAGAATATACGGAGAAGCTGAAAGTCAGCAAAAACTAGACACTTTGATGTCAAAATACATTCAAAAAGTCAAGTCTGTCATTTCCGATAACACTTTTAAAACCAATCCATAGCATGATGGGAATGGAGAATGATCCCTAAAGGGTGACATAGTATGGGTAAAGCTTATTATGTAAAATTTGAGACGCCAGAAGAACTGGTTAATCCAATCTTGGAAGCTGTTAGAGTTGCATCTACCAGTGGTAAAGTAAAGAAAGGAACCAATGAGGCAACAAAAGCCATTGAACGAGGTACAAGCAAACTTATCGTTATCGCTGAAGATGTTGAACCACCAGAAGTAGTAGCACATCTTCCTATTTTATGTGAAGAACAAGGTGCAGCATATGCATTTGTTCCAAGTAAACAAGAACTAGGAAAGTCTTTGGGCATTGACATTACTTCTGCCGCTGCAGCAATTTTAGATGCTGGTGATGCACAACACATAGTTGACCAAGTTGTCTCAGCAATTGCTAAAATTAAAGGTGGAAAGTCTAGCAAATGAGTACTACAACTGATGACGTAACTCAATCTGAAATTATTCAAATTGTTGGTAGAACTGGTATTGCAGGCGAAGTTATTCAAGTTAGAGTAAAAGTTCTTTCTGGTAAGGATAAAGGTAGAATTCTTACAAGAAATGTTAAAGGTTCTGTTAGGATAGGAGAAATTCTTATGTTAAGAGAAACCGAGAGAGAAGCAAAGAAAATTCATTAGGTGATATAGATGAGTCTTTTAGTTAAACCATGCAGTTTTTGTGCTAGACCTGTTGCAAAAGGTTCAGGTACAATGCTTGCAAAAAACGATGGAACTGTTTTATGGTTCTGTTCAGCAAAATGCAAGAAAAATGCTCTAGAACTAAAACGTGATCCAAGAAAATTAAAGTGGACCAAAAAATACGTTAAAGGCGGAATTCAACACAAGAAATAAAATTGACTGAACAAACTCTTTTCATTGTAAAACCGGATGCAGTAGCTAGAAAACTTACTGGTGAAGTTATTGCAAGATTTGAAAGAAAAGGATTCAAACTTTTAAAATTAAAGATGTTTACTTTTACACAAAAACAAGCTGAAAATTTTTATGGCGTGCATAAAGATAAACCATTTTTTGGCGAACTGACATCTTTTATCACATCTGGACCTGTAGTTGCAGCAATAATTGAAGGAAACAATGCAATTGCAACCACACGAATTATGATTGGTGCAACAAAATCCTTTGAAGCAGCACCTGGTTCTATTCGTGGAGATTTTGGATTAGGATTTAGTGACAATATTATTCATGCATCTGATTCACAAGAAAGTTTTGATCACGAATCGAGGGTAGCATTTGAGTGATCTGATTGCAAATTCGTCAACCCATCGTGGTAGTTTTAGGTCACGTAGACTCTGGTAAAACATCTCTCCTAGATAGAATTAGAGGCACTGGGGTTCAAGGTAGAGAAGCTGGAGGAATTACTCAGCATATAGGAGCAAGTTTTCTTCCAACTGAAACAATTAAAGAAACATGTGGGCCATTGTACAAAAAATTACAAGAATCAGAAAATCAGGTTCCTGGAATTCTAGTTATTGATACACCTGGACATGAAGTTTTTACAAATCTTAGAGCCCGAGGCGGTTCTGCAGCTGACATTGCTATTCTTGTAGTTGATGTTAACAGAGGATTTCAACCTCAAACAAATGAAAGTTTAAAAATTCTACAAAGTAGAAAAGTTCCATTTGTTGTTGCATTAAACAAATGCGATCAAATATCTGGATGGAGAAAATCAGATACTAAATTTATTACTAAAGCAATCAAAGAACAGGATCAATTTATTCAAACAGATCTTGATCAAAAAATCTATGATGTTGTTGGAACTCTATCTATTTTGGGATATCAATCTGAAGCATTTTATCGAGTTAAAGATTTTAAATCTGAAATTGCGATCGTACCAATTTCTGCAAGATCTGGAGTTGGAATCCCTGAACTACTTGCAGTATTAGTTGGATTAACTCAGCAATACTTGCAAAAAAGATTAGATCAGAAAGAAAAAGAATCAAGGGGAATTGTACTTGAAGTTAATGAGGAAATAGGACTAGGACATACAGCAAATATAATTTTGATTGATGGTAGTATAAAAAAAACTGATACTATTGTGGTTGCAAAAAGGGATTCAGTCATTATAACAAAACCAAAAGCAATTCTTTTACCAAAACCACTTGATGAAATGAGAGATCCTAGAGATAAATTCAAACCAGTACAAAGTGTTGATGCTGCTGCAGGACTCAAAATTGCATCCCCTGATCTTGAAGGTGTTTTACCTGGCAGTACTCTTTATGTTGCATCAAATGAAGATGATGTAAAAAAATATACCAAACTAATTGAATCTGAAATGAAATCAGTGTTTATTGATACTGAGACTAATGGTGTTGTTCTAAAATGTGATACTATTGGCTCTCTTGAGGCAATAGTTGAGATGTTACGACGTTCTCAGGTGCCAATATCAAAAGCCGATATTGGACCTGTTAATCGTCGTGACATAATGGAAACTAGGGCAATAAAAGAAAATGACCGACATTTGGGAGTTGTTTTGGCATTTAATGTTAAAATTCTTCCTGATGCAAAAGAAGAATCTGAAAGTGGTCATATCAAAATATTTGAGGACAAAATAATTTACAGCTTAATTGATAACTATAATGCATGGGTTAGTGAAGATACAGCAAATGAAGATGATGCAATATTTGCAGAACTAACTCCAATTTCTAAATTCACATTCCTCAAAGGCTATGTTTTTAGAAATACCGACCCTGCTGTATTTGGAATTAGAATTGATGTTGGAACATTAAAACAAAAAGTTCCCTTTATGAACAAAGATGGAAGAAAAATTGGTCTAGTACACCAACTTCAATTAGATAAAAAAACTGTAACTTCTGCAAAAGCTGGACAAGAAGTTGCATGTTCAGTTCAAGGTATAACAATTGGTAGACAAATTTTTGAAGAAGAAGTATTCTATACTTTTCCTCCATCTCACGAGGCAAAAAAAATTCTTGCTAAATTTATGCACAAACTAAGCTCAGAAGAACAAGAAGTATTCAATGAAATTATAGAAATTCAACGTATAAAAGATGCTGCTTACGCTTACTAGTTTGAATGTTTTTTACAAATCATGTGTATTCCAGGAGCACCTACTGCGCCCATCATTTTATCTACAATTTGTCCTGATTTGAACATGATAAACATTGGAATTGACTGAACTGCAAATTTCATTGCAATATTTTGATTTTGATCTACATTAACTCGCGCAAATTTTATGTTTGTATATTTTTTTGAAAGACTTTCAAATATTGGATGCATGCTTTTACATGGCCCACACCAATCTGCCCAAAAATCAACCAGCGTAGGATTTTCAGAAGAAATCACTTGATCAAAATTTGTATTATTTAGATCAATTATTCCTGGTTGAAAATAAGGCTGATTTTGTTGTCTAAGCATCTCTTCGAGTTTTCGTTGTTTTATTTTCTCAATTTCAGGATCATCTGACAATATCTCTCATCAGTTTGTTTCTATTAAAAAATCTATGTTGAGTTTGAATATTTTTTTATTGTATTTTTTCTAATCTTTTTCTGTTTTAATTGGCATAGATTCATATCTTCTAGATTGACATATTGGACACTGATCAATGTATTTTGTCATGCTGACAGATGTGTAAACAATTCCACAATCACCGCAAATTCTAAGGTTTCTACTTAGTTTGCCCATGTTAGGAATAATACTCATTATGATTAAAAACTTAGTCGTGTTTTTGCCTTTCTAATACCAAAAAATAACATAACTGGTGCTACAAAATACATTCCAACATTCATTAGAATTACACCAATTCCATATCCAACTATTTCTTGTTCTGTATCAGCTGCTGACATTATTGATAGTGATGATAACATTGGTGTAATTCCAATTTTTACCAATTCTTTAAACACTGGGTTTTCTCTTTCCATATCTGCAATTGTAGGTGAGAAAGAATAGTAAAATTGGTTAAATCCAGTCATAAATGAAACTCCAG
>CAZQXU010000052.1:0-3648 GCA_964597385.1 uncultured Nitrosopumilaceae archaeon
GATAAAGAAGAAGAAAAGTCTAAAAAGAAAAGAGGTGTATTTGGATTCTTTAAGAAATGAAACTCAAAACTAAAAATTTACTCACTTTGGCAGAACTATCTCCTAAAGAATTTACTGCACTAATTGATTACTCCATTGTTCTAAAAAAAGAATTAAAAAAAGGTAACAAACCGTTGTTAAAAAACAAAACACTTGCAATGATTTTTCAAAAACCATCAACTCGAACACGAGTAAGCTTTGAGACAGGAATGTTTCAGCTTGGTGGACATGCCATTAACCTCTCATCACAAGAGATGCAATTATCCAGAGGTGAAACAATAGAAGATACTGCAAAGACTTTGTCTCGATATGTAGATTGTATCATGGCACGAGTCTATGATCATAATTTACTTGAAAAACTATCTATCTCTTCTAGCATTCCAGTAATTAATGGACTATCTGATTCATTTCACCCATGTCAGATTTTAGCTGATTTTATGACAATAAAAGAGAAGAAAGGAAAATTCAAGGGACTCAAGATTGCTTGGATTGGAGATGGAAACAACGTGTGCAACTCTATGATTTATGGATGTGCACTATCTGGTACAAAAATGTCTATTGCGACACCGAAAGGATTTGAACCAGACAAATCAGTTCTAAAGGAATCTACAAAGTCAGTTGAGATAGATCTAACAACTGATCCAATAACGGCAATCAAAGATGCTGATGTTGTAGTTACTGATACATACACTTCAATTCATAACAACGATCAAAAACGAATCAAAAAGTTTCTTCCGAAATATCAGGTCAATGATTCATTGATGAAACATGCCAATAACAATGCAATCTTTATGCATTGTCTTCCAGCAAAACGAGATTATGAAGTTACATCATCAATAATTGATGGACCTCATTCAGTTGTATGGGATGAGGCGGAAAATAGACTTCATACTCAAAAGGCTCTACTTGCTTCAATAATTCGCGCTTAACGTATATAAGAGCAGTTTCAAACTCGTGTTCTATAGATGGCCTATTCAAATATCCTCAGAAGACTACGAGAAGAAAAAACTAATTACAAAAAACGTTCAACTCTACTGATAGGTAAGCACGATTTTATCACTGTAAATATTACTAATGAAAATACCCAAGTCCAAATTGTAAAGCCTGGCATGACTGGCGATAAGGTAATTGCTTCAGCTCACTCTAATTATTTGCTAAAAAAAGGTTGGAAAGGCTCAAGAAAGAGTATTCCTGCTGCATATCTTACTGGTTATCTTGCTGGAAAGAAAGCAATGGGTAAGGGAGCAAAAGATGCAGTACTATACACTGGTACTAGAAAATATACACAAAGAATGGCAGCTGCACTAAAAGGAGTTGTCGATGCAGGACTCAAAGTTCCCGCAGGTGCAGAAACTTTTCCACCAGAAGAGAGAATCAAAGGTGAACATCTCACAGTAAAAAATGATACTACAAAAATTAAATCTGTTATTGATAGCGAGGTCAAGTAAAAATGAGTCAAACTGCACAAACTAAACCTGCTGGAAGGAGCGGACAAGGTGGAAGAGGTGGACCTGGTGGCAGAGGCGGACAAAAAGTTTACGGTGGTGGAAAACCAAACAGTGGACAATCTAGAAGACCAAGAAGAGAAGAAGAAGAAGAAGTTTGGGTTCCAAAAACAATTTTAGGAAAAAAAGTTGCATCAGGCGAAATTAATTCTATTGAAGAAATTATTCAAGATGGTTTAAGAATTCAAGAAGCAGGTATTATCAAAAAATTACTTCCTGATTTAAAAAGTGAAGTAATCGATGTAGGCATTATTCAAAAGATGACATCAAACGGTCAATCAACAAGATTCAAAGCTATTGTTGCAACAGGAAATCAAAACGGATACCTTGGTATTGGTCAAGGAAAATCAAAACAGATGAGAATTGCAATTGAAAAAGCTACAAATCAAGCATTACTCAATGTAAGTCCAATCAAACTAGGGTGTGGCAGTTGGGAATGTAGATGTGATGAAAAACATTCTGTTCCATTTAAGATTCGAGGAAAAGGTGGAAGTGTTACAATTGAAATTATTCCAGCACCACGTGGATTAGGATTAGTTGCTGGTGGTAAAATTAAACGATTACTAGAGTTGGCAGGTCTTAAAGACGCATGGACAACTGCAAAGGGTTCTACTCCAACAATGAACTCTACTTCAAAAGCTATTCTGGACTGCTTAAAGCAGACATTTAGTCAGGGTTGATATTAAATGGGTAGCGCATATCTTGTAGTTCGAATCAAAGGCCAAGCAGACTGTCCCTATTGGGCAACTACTACAATGACATTGCTAAAATTAGATAAAAAATATCGAGCAACTATCTTACCTGCAAAAGACAACACATTGGGAATGTTAAACAAAGTAAAACACTATGTTACTTGGATTGAAATTGATGCATCTTTGGCAAAAGAGCTCATTGATAAGAAAGCAAGAAAAGAGGGTTATAAGAAAATAACATCAGCAGATCTTAAAGAATTAGGATTTGAAAGTTCTGATGCACTCGGTGCAGCACTTGCAGAAGGAAAAGCAACTCTATCTAAATTAAAACCACTAAAGCCTTGGTTTGCATTATCTCCACCAAGATTTGGTTTCAAGAAAAGTACAAAAAAGATGTACGGACAAAAAGGTGTCTTAGGACACAACAACGATCTTCCAAAATTAGTGAGGAACATGATGTAACATGGCAACACGATTACGAAAGACAAGAAAACTAAGAGGCGGACGTCACATGGGTTGGGGACAAGTAGGTCAGCACCGTGCAAGTGGTCACAAAGGCGGACTAGGAATTGCTGGATTACATAAATATCATTTTAGTACTTTGCTAAAAGAGGTTCCAGATCATTTTGGACACGATTCTACTCACCCACCTCATCCAATCATCACGAGAAAATGGGCAAGTGTCCGTGATCTCGATGATCTATTCGCAAAATTTGGTAAAGAAGAAGGAGGAAAAAAAGTCATAGACCTTGAAGCAGCAGGTTATGACAAACTCCTAGGCGGCGGTAAAATATCTAACGCGTATACCGTCAAAATAGCCAGATTTACTGCATCTGCAGAAGAGAAAGTAAAATCTGCAGGAGGAGAGGTGTTATCTGAGAATGGCTGAAGGTACAGTAACTAATCTTATTAGAAAAGTTGTTTTCAAGGCAGAACCATATATTCCCCAAGTTCCAAAACCGAAAAAAAAGATTCCATTACAAACTAGATTACTTTGGTGTGGTGTTGCATTATTAATTTACATGGTAATGGGTCAGACTCCATTATTTGGGGCAACTGCACCAGAATTTGATTTCCTACAATTTGCCAGAGTTATTTTTGCATCACAACAAGGAACACTTGTTGAATTAGGAATTGGTCCAATAGTTACAGCAGGTCTGTTGATGCAATTACTTCGAGGTTCTGATATTCTAAAGTTTGATTTTAAGAAACCAGAAGAGAGAGGAATATTTCAAACTGCAACAAAACTTGTAACATATGTTGTGATTGTGGCTGAAACTATAGTATATGCTATAGCAGTTTATGGCCCAGGAGTTTCAGAACCATACATTTTGTATGTGATGATTGGGCAACTTATGGCCGCATCCATCATAATCATGTTCTTAGATGAACTTATCCAGAAGGGATGGGGT
>CAZQXU010000052.1:3748-7632 GCA_964597385.1 uncultured Nitrosopumilaceae archaeon
GCGTTTATGAACTTTGTAGCACAGTTTGACCCTACCAGTCCGTCTACGCCTATAGGTGGAATTATCTATTACATTACTCCACCAAGAGGATTAGAAGTTGCAGTTTTGGATCCTACAAGAGCTGTAGGATACATTTTGTTTATGGTTGGAATTGTAGTTGTGTTTGGTAGATTATGGGTTGAGCTTGGTGGTCTTTCATCAAAGACTGCAGCTCAAAACTTACTTGATGCAGATGTGCAAATTCCAGGATTTAGAAGATCAAATGCACCAGTAGAGGCATTGCTTGCAAAGTATATTCCATCCGTTACAATTATTGGTTCAATAATTCTGGGTTTGTTGGCAGGAGTATCTGATGTTCTGGGCGTTTTCGGTTCTGGAATTGGAATTTTACTTATGGTAGATATTCTCATCAACTATTACACTCAATTAGTACGAGAACAAGTCGAAGTTGTAATGCCACGTCTAGGTGCTTTACTTGGTAGAAAGTAGAAAAGTCGTAGTGGTAGGGATACCTGGCGTAGGAAAAACTTCTTTATTGCAAAAAATTGTTGAGATTTTACAAAAAAATAACAAAAGTGTAAGTGTTCATAGCTTTGGAAGTATAATGTTTGATGTTGCAAAAGCAAATGGTGTTACTGATAGAGACGAGCTAAGAAAACTACCGTTATCTCAACAAAAAAATCTACAAAAAATAGCTGCAGAAAAACTTGCAATACTAAATGAGGATATTGTAATTATTGATACTCATGCTTTTATTAATTCTCCAGAGGGATATTATCCTGGATTACCAGAACATGTTTTGCATATTCTCAAACCATCGAATTTTATATCAGTCTCTGCAAAACCTGAAGAGATCTATAATCGAAGAATGAAAGATGTTACTAGAACTCGAGATAATGTCTCAATTGACAATATTAAAAAGGAATTAGACGTTCAATCTGGTATGATATCTGCTTGCGCTGTAATCTCTGGCTCACCTGTAAAACACGTGCTTAACAGAGAAGGAATGATTGATGAAGTTGCAGAAAAAATAATCAGGACAATAGGGTTGTAAAATGACTTTAGATTCCGTTTTGCTATTTTTGAATTCAATATTTCTTGAAGGTGGCATGTTTGATTTTCTTGGTGGAGGTCATGGTGCATTAGGAAGTGATGATCCAATAATCAAAGGATTAATTTTATCCGCATTTTGTGTTGCTGGATTTGGAATTATTTTGAATGTATTTAATGCTGCAGTTAGAAAAAAGATGGTTGATCAAACTAAACTAAAACGAATCATGAAAGAAACACGTGCTTGGCAAAAAGAGAGAATGGCAGCAATGCGTTCAAAAGATCAAGCAAAAATTAACGAACTAAGCAAAAAATCATCTTACATGAACAAGATGTCAATGGAGATGATGCAGATGAACATGAGACCAATGATGATTACATTTGTTCCATTAATTTTGATATTTTATCTGGTACTTCCTGTTCTGTTTTCCCATATTGTTGCATTATCTCCAATATCGCTCAATGTTATACCTGGAGAATTTTTTCAGCTTACATGTACTGCTGAACAAGCAGCAGATATAGAAAACATATGTACTAAAGAAAATGCTTTGTATCTTTGGGCTTGGTATTTTCTTTCATCAATTGCTTTTAGTGGCATAATTATGAAACTAACAAAAACATCAATGGATCTCAGTTGACAAAATCAATCGTAATCTCTGGTCCTCCAGCTGTCGGAAAGACAACTGTTGCTAAAGGATTAGCTAATGAATTCAAATTAACCTATCTTAGTGGTGGTGATATTCTAAAAGAGATGGCAAAAGAAGAAGGCTTTGATGCAGTTGGCGATGATTGGTGGGATACAGAAAATGGAATGAAATTTCTCAGTCAACGAGAAAACAATTCTGAATTTGATAAGAAAGTTGACGATAAACTAATCCAGCTTTTCAAGAAAGGCGGGATGGTAATTACAAGCTATACTTTGCCATGGTTAGTCGATGATGGCATTAAAATCTGGTTATCAGGTTCACATGACAGTAGCTCTCAAAGAATGCAAACTAGAGACAACATGACTTCAAAGGAAGCATATGAAATTACAAAGCTAAGATATGACAAAAATCGTGCATTGTATAAAAAATTATATGATTTTGATTTTGGAAATGATATCTCTGTATTTGATAAAATTATTGATACTGACAATCTTAATGCAACTCAAGTAATTAATATTGCAAAAGAAACTGTAAGGGAATTATTATGACTCTAAAACAACTGGAAAACTTAGTTGTAATTGATCAGGATATTACTGATGATGCATATGGAACATATTATGATAAAAGAACTTTACAACAATTACTTGATTACGGTCTGATAATTTTAGATAAACCGCCAGGACCTACTAGCCATGAAACTGTTGCATGGACTAAACGTATCTTAAAAATTCCAAAAATTGGTCATAGTGGTACACTTGATCCTCAAGTTTCTGGAGTTTTACCTTTGGGACTTGGGGAGGCTACAAAAGCACTTGGTGTTTTACTTTATGGACCAAAAGAATACCATGCTCTGGGAAGATTTCATTCACTTCCATCAAAACAAAAACTAGATGAAGTACTTGAAATGTTCCGTGGAGAAATTTTCCAAAAACCTCCACAACGATCAGCAGTTCTAAGACAAACAAGAACTAGAACTATTTATGAATTAGAAGTACTAGAGCAAAAAGAAAGATTACTCTTAACACGAATTTTATGTGAAGCAGGAACATACATTAGAAAACTATACTATGATATTGGAGAAATTTTAGGACCAGGTGCTACTATGATTGAACTACGAAGAACTAAAGTTGATCAATTCCATGAAGCAGATGGTCTCGTAACATTACATGAGCTTGCAAATGCTTATGCACTTTGGGAAGAAAAAAAAGATGAAACAAAACTAATGTCCATGATCAAACCTATAGAATATGCATTAAGTGAACTCAGATCTGTTGTAATTCGAGACTCTGCAGTTGATGCATTATGTCATGGTGCACAACTTGCAATGCCTGGAATTTTGCAAATCTCTCCAAATCTGAGAAAAGGTGACATTGTTGCAATTTATACACAAAAAGGCGAAGCAGTTGCTTTAGCAGAATCGTTGATGTCAGAAGAAGAGATACGTGATGCAACTAAAGGATATGCCTTTGAAACAAAACGAATTATCATGGCTCCTAACATATATCCAAAAAAATGGAGATCAAAATCTGTTCCAAAGGATTAAAAAATCAAATAAAAAACTTAATCATAATTGTTAGCAAAAAGTCTTGTAATTTTTATCAGTGTTGGTGTCATAGCTGGTTTTTCCTTTGGATTTTATTTACTTGAAATAAAAAGCACTAATCAACTGGTGTATGTGGATGGTTCTTCACTTTCTTTGGTTACTGAAAAATCTGATTTTAAGCGAGGTGAAGAAATCAAAATTACTTTGATAAATTCTGGAACAAATCCAATATCATTTTCAGATACATCATATGGTTTGAAAATTAGTGGCTTATTTGGCATTGCAAAATATTCTCCTCCTGCATCTCAAGTTATTTCAACATTAAACCCAGGAGAAAAAATTGAATTTGTTTGGAATCAGATGAAAAATGACGGTCTTCCAGTAATTGAAGGTCTTTACAAAATTAATGTAGATGGAATTGATTCTTTTGGAATCAAAATAGAAAAATCAATCACAGTTAACATTTGGAAGTAATTTTTTGTAATTTCAAGTAACACAATATATAATCAAATTTTCCCAAACAAATCTGTCGTAAGACATGTGCCGGGGTCGCCTAGCCTGGTAGGGCGCGCGCCTGGAAATAATTAACCATAAAGCGCGTTCTCGCAAGGGAACGGGAGTTCAAATCTCCCTCCCGGCGCCAT
>CAZQXU010000053.1:0-7629 GCA_964597385.1 uncultured Nitrosopumilaceae archaeon
ATCAATTAGAATATCATGATGCAATACAAAATTATCATAAAGTAATTGTAAACAAGTCTAGAAAAATTGGTGCAACAGAAGCTGCCCTTAGGAGCATTGCACTAAATGTTTTTGATAGATATGAAGGACATGATGTGATGGTAGTGGCAGGAAATGAACTTCGTATTGCAAAAGAGATTCTGAAACGATTTAAAGAATTATTTGTAGATAAACCATCCGGATATGCAATGGTTGACAAACATGGGAACAAATGGAAGTTTAATGAATTAATTCGTAGTGTAAAACTAGGAAATTCTCCTGAAATAGAATTTTGTAATGGTACTAGAATTATGGCATTTGCTGCAAGAAAAACTGCATCTAGTCAATCATTTCGTGGAACAGATGATGTTGCATGTATTTTTGTAAGTGAAGCGGCACACACTGGAATGAAAAATGATCAAGTGATTATGACTGCATTGGAGCCAAATCTTGCAAACAGAGATGATGGGGATTTTATTATAGAATCTACTCCAAATGGAAAACGTGGATTCTTTTATGATTATTGGAAGTATATCATGGCTCCACTAAAAGAGCGATACAATACACAAGATGATCGGGAAGTTATAAGACGACTAAAAAATGATAATCTATCACTTGATTGGTATCCTTTGTTGTGGGATTATGCTTTTGGAGTGAATTGTAATGTGTTATCAAAAAAATATTTGAATTCTGAGAGAAATAATCCCAAGATAGATTTTGAGCAGGAATATTGTTGTAGTTTTGTTAGTAGCTATAACAGTGCAATCAAGCGCTCTGATCTTACATTCAAAGACAAATCTGATAAAGAGTATCGTAAATCTCTTAATTTACTTGATGAAATAGGCAGGGATTATGGTTCACCTGATGACTATTATCGAAAATAATGGAGATAGACGACTTGAATTTAGACACAGTGCAAAGACAAAAGATTGATTAAAAAATCTTTGAGTTTACAATGGTGAAGATAATGATCCAAAATTTAATAAAGTTTTGTAATAAAAATTCAAAATCTTCATTAAGTTTATCCGAATTAATATGATATGTTTATAGAATTAATAGATAACATTACTCTGTTAATTGTATTTTTATTTTTAATGGTTTTTGTAGTGTATGGTATAGTTAATAGAAATCGATATTTACATACAAGACCACAGCAAAACTCTAAAGATCCTACTCAACCAAGAAATAAAGAAGAACTAAAAGAAGAATTTGAAGAATGGTATAGAGAACAAACATTTTCAGCAACATTAGCTGGGTTTTCATTAACTGCCTTAGTTTTCATATTGACATTAGTAGATTTAAACAATCTTCAAAGAATGATTGAATTTTTTTCAATAGGATTCATCTTGGAAATGCTTTCATTCTTAAGTTACAAATCAATGACTAGAAGAGGATACGAATATTTTGGAACTGTTTTTCAATATTCTGGATTATTAGCAATGTATAGTGGATTTTTTGTATTCTTTATTCATAAAATGATGTTTAGTGAAGTAATGTTTGTTGCATTCATTAGTGGGTATGTTGTCTTCTTTGTGTTATCTGGAAAACAGTTGGGCTCATATCTTACTATGTTCAAATAATAAGAACTTTTTATAATACTTCTTTGTAATATAGATATGCAAAAACGATGTGGTTGTAGTTGTATGGGTCATTCATGTTATTGTTTAGAAGGAAAATGCAATAGTTGTGGTTGTGGTCCGGGAAGATATTTGTTTACAGAAGCAAGAAGCGATTACTGCGTAACTCATTCTCTAAATCACCCACATGGACAAAATTGTCCATCCTGTGTAGGTGGAAAATAAATGGAAACTGCGATAAAACCGTCCTCTAAAAGAATTGTCTATTGCAAAATATGCGATAAAGATCATCCATTTCCAGCGTGTGAAAATTGATAGAATCGCAATTCACTAAATAGTTAAAATTTGTGTTTAATTTATGAAGTAATTTGATTCATTAAAACAATACAAAATCAATCATCATTCACATTCTTGCCTGTTTTTGAATAAACAAAATCATCAATAAACACCACATCACAATTATTGTAATTTGTAATGGTGGGAGGTTCATTAATTACCAGAATTCCCTTAATTATCACATCTTTTTTAATTTTAAATAATTCTCTATTTGATGAGACCCATTCAATTTTTTTTATCATGGGAACTTTTATTCTAAGTTTTTTGGTTTTTTGATGTACGTGTATTCCATCAATTGCATTTTTTATTTCTCTTGTTAGTATGTCTTGAGAAGATTTTTCCTCTATTAATTTTTGAGAACCCCATCCTTTTGCTTCAATAACATATGCGTGAGATTCAGAAGTTGCTATACCATCAATTTCCATTTTATTTTTTATTTGAAAACTATTGTAATACGTAAACCCTTTTTCTTCAAAATATTTTCGAATCATTTTTTCTTCATAAATTTTGCTACGGAGGTTAGTTTCATTATCAAATTCATCTTTGTTTATTATTGCATGTAAAAAATAACAGTATAATTCTCCAAATGCTTGTGAAACATAAATTGTATCATCAATCCGAATAAAAATAGGCATTGCCGTTGGATTATCTTCAGATAACACAAAATATGATATAATTTTGTGATAATTGGATTTAAAAATCATAATAAGATCTTCTTTAAATAATTTATAATCAATCTTAGTCAAATTTTCATGAGATATAATATACCGTCCAAGGAGTTTTTTAATATCGATAGGATTTAAAAATAAAGTTTCATTTGTAATTTGAAACGCTTCTTTACACACCTTATTTCGTAAAAATGCAGTGTATAATGTACTAATTAATTCATAAAACGTTTCAATCGTTTCCTTAGATGTTTTTAATTTGTTTGAACCGAATTTGGAAGGTATGAAATCTTTTGACCATTCTTTTAATTTTTTATCTGCTACTTGCTGTGACATAATATTGTGTTTTGCAAATGCTTGCATTACTCTTCCATAATTTTCATTCGGGCAAGTAATGAATCCATTAATTTGAGATAAACTTTCTAAATTATTTATGTCATATTTTTTTAAATTTATCATTGTATATGTTTTAGCTTCAAGTTTTATTCGATCTTCTTCTGCATCTGCAATTGCAATGTAACTTCGAATAATTTGTTCTAAATAGTTTTCAGACACCTTTTGTTTATTTAAAAAATTATTCCAATAAATAATTCTTCTCAGCAATAATGAGGTTGTTCTCAATCTAGGTAAATTTAATGTAGAATATACTTCATTAAATTTAATAATTTCTTTCTCTCTAACCCAAAATACATTCAATAATAAATCATTTTTATCAAATTCTCTAATTAATTCTGAAAATTTATTTTTAAATATTTTAATATTAAAATCAGCAATTTGTAATGCTTCATCATATGGAACAATTGAAAGATGTTTACATGATGGACAAGTTGGTATGTCATTTAGATAGATGATTTTGGAATTACATATGGTACATGGCATATTAATTGTTGTAATTTATTAAAATAAACATATACTATATCGAAATAAAGACTACAGGTCATTATGAAAATACAATGAATTTTACACTTTTAGGCGTGGATTTTAATTGTAAAACTGATAGTTTTACGCATGAAAAATTATGTTATGAGAGTAATATTTACTAGTTATTGTGAAAAATTCACTGATTATCCGAAACCTATTCAAAATATCCTGAAAGCATCCTAAAACTTAGTTAGATTTTTCTAATTGTTTGATTTTGATATCATATTGTCTGTATCTAGTGAAAATCAAATAACTGAATTGATTACAAAAATATTTGATAAAACCGTTTCTACTATTCAAGAAGGAAAAAAATCAGGTCAGTTAAAACCTCAAAAATTAGCATTTTTCAAATGGTCTGTAGATAATTTTGAATATACTGATAAAGGAGTCATATCGCATAGCGCAACTGGCAATGAAATAGAGAAAGAGGATTGGACTATTGCAATACATCAGATTTACGAGTATATTCAAAGTTTAGATATTTCACATAATTTAAAAACACATTTAGATACACTTTCCTCCAATCATAAATCATCCAAATTTGATGAATTTTTAAGAAATTTTATTCATCATTATATTTATGATGATATTAAATCAGATGATTTAGAAAATATAAAAAATGCAATTATAGACGAATTAAACGATAAACCATTTAATTGTGGAGCCCGTATCGAAATAATAGGATTAGTAATTGCAGTTCCAACAATAGATCTTCATAATGGAGTTGTAATTCGTCAAACACAAAAATCTGATATTGAAAAAGAATACCCGTCATATGATTTATCTCGTAGCGAATTTGGATTGCACCCCTCTATGATAATTAACCTCTCTATGATAGCAAAAAATCCAATAGATATTCAAAATAAAATTAGAGAAATAGAAACAATTCTCAGTTTATTTACTGTTGGAAGTATATCGATTAAAGAATACAGACTCACTTCAAAAACATTCAGTCCCTCTTTTACTGCAAGGGGATTTACCGATGCTCGAATATATCCACAGATTATGGGATTAATTAAAGAAAATGATGTTGACAGATTACGACTATTTTGGAATGAAGTAAAAGACAGAATAGGTATTTTTACAAGTTTTGGTGAAAAATCAACATTTAGGCATATTGCATATCAACGATATCATGATGCAGTATCAAATGCGGGACAAGTTGAAAGAGCAATATCTGATTGCATGATGGGCTTTGAGAGCATATTTCTAAGAGATAATGATGAACAACAAGAATTATCATATCGACTACGTTTACGAACTGCTAGATTTTTTGGGATATTGGGGTTTGATCCTTTTAAAATTAAAAAAATGGTCAATGAGGCTTACTCGATTAGAAGTAGATTTGTTCATGGAGGAATTCTAGATTATGAAAGAACTGAAGAATTAAATGAAAAATATGTAAGCTTGAAAGAATTCTTAACAAAATTGGTAGATTTACTTCGAATAGCAATCGTCATAATGCTAGTTACTGATATTGGAAAACCTCGAATGATTGATACCATTGATAATTCATTTCTTTCAAAAGAACATGAAGATACATTACGTGGACTGCTAATTAGACATAAAGAACTAATATCTGCATAAACATTAAGAAGAAAACAATGGAGATTCCAAACATTCCAAAAAAATTAGATGAATGGAATCTTCAAAATATTGAAAAATTATTACCATTACCAAATATAGAATCTGAAGAATTTGATTTTAAAAGTGAAATTAGTGAATTAGATGAACATATTTGTGCAATGGCAAATACAAGCGGTGGCATAATTGTTTTAGGAATAGGTGAAAATAAAAGTAAAGACGGAACATTTCTTTTAGGTTTTAAAAAAATTGGATTTGCAAAAGGAAAAGAAGAGCAAATACTTGGTCAAATTAGTGATAATTCCTATAAAGTTGAGCCTTTACCGATAGTGAATGTAAAGCATATTCATGAAGAAGATGGGGAAAAATTTTACACTGTAATTAAAATTACTAATAAGTTTTCAGATAAACCATATTTTGTAAAAACAAATAATCAATGTTTTGTTCGACTACACAATTCTAAACGAACTGCAAATCGCTCCATCATACATAATTTATTTTCCATAACATTAGAACAAAGAAAGAATTTTGAAAGTTTACGTTCCGTATGCAGTTCAGTTAAAGAATCTTACAGGCATGCAGTAAGAGACATTCATTCAGTTGCTCCTAATTCTACGATGAAAATTCCAGTTCCGGATTTATCATATTTACGTATAACTGCAATCACATGTGAACAGTTTCTAAAAGAGAAAGATTTGTGGGGGGAACATACTGCCCAAAATTCTTACACTCATGGAATAAATTCATTATTGCATGATCTTGAATTCCTTAATACATACATTAGATCCTACAATGATTCTCATTATCCTGATGAAAGAATTAGTCTAAAAAATCAATTATCGTCTTATAGCGGAAATAGTTTTGAAAATAGTATGATTGAGATGTTTGATAAAATTATTGGAGAAATAAACGAATTTTTGAATAAAGAATTAGAATAATTTACCTTATTAGTATGAAAATAATACATTCAACATATGTCTGAAGATTCTAATTTATCAATAGTTAATAATGAAAAATTAAATAAATTTTTAACAATATTAAGTAGAATTGAAATTTTATTAAAAATAAAAAAAGAAAACACACCTTTAACATCAGAACAAAAAATTAAAAAAATATTCAGCGAAGAAAATAATCTTTATGAATTTACAACTAAACTACTTCCTTTATTCATAGGATTAGGTTTATTTTTTTTCTGGATTTTATCATATACCAACAATGATTCTAATTTCATGTTATTCATATTTCCAATGTATGCTTTTGCACTTCCATTCTTTCTATTACATTGGAGAATAATTTACAAATCACGTGAGGCTAAAAAAACAAATTCATCAAAACCATATTTTGAGAATTTAAGTTTTGAAAGAGGCTATTTGAGATTCAGGTATATTGAAAGACTTTATAAAATTTCTATTGTGGTCTTGATTATTGTATCCTTGTTTGTCGGTTTAGGTTTACATTACACAAATAAAACTATTAACGATAATCGAGAATATTATTTTCAAAAATTATCTGAATATGATATATTTTTAGATAAAATCACCAATTTCAGTGATGCAGAATTACAACAATTTATCATTTCAGAAATATCTGAAATGACCGAATATAGAAAAGGAAATTTTCTAAAAAATTTATTTTTTGATGAATTTACGTTACAAGCTAAAAATAACAATGATCCAGATTTAGAAGAAAATGCATGGGTTATGGCTTCCAATAGAGTAGATAAAATGAATCCTACCGAAATAATTGCAACTACTATTGATAAGATCAATCATATGACTCATGAACAACTTTTGAAATATGCTACAGATTTAGTAAGTTCTAAAAAACCATCCAGTATTTTTTATGATAATGAATCTAGTTTTAGACAATTTAATTTTTTGTTGAGCCTTGCTCTATTACCTGGTTCTATGTTTTATTCTGTATTTCTTTGTAGGCAATTTTTTAGACAGAATGATTTCTTTTATAATTCTTCCATTGGATGTTTCAAAATCATGCTCGCAATAAATTCAGATGATGGAATCAGAAAAAGAAAATATCTGAAACTAGGAATAGAACAGTATGAAAAATTCCTTAAAAAAACACTAAATTTAAGATTTGATAAAATTTACAACATAGAATCAAAATTATTAAATCAATCTCCTTCAGATATCAATGATACAGGTATGATTATTTTAGAAAAATTGGAAAAAAATCATCATCTTAGTTTATCAGAATACTTTGCTAATAAATTAGAAAGAGATACGTCAACAATACTAGTAAAAGATCCGTTGATTGATAAATTAAAAGAATTTTTACCGTTAATAGCAACTATTGTATCTTCGATAATTGGTGCTGCAGGATTTTTTGTAGGTGTTGTTGGTCCAGCCCTTAAATCATAAACCGTTTTTAGAACTTTACGAAAAGCGTCTTGTTTTTACTCACAAAACGGGGAATTTCTATTTTTCCTGAGTGTCAATAAACTTCTTTATTCCTTAATTATTTCTAAAATTAAACGCTTCATAATTCGGCAAACTCATCAGCAATCAGAC
>CAZQXU010000054.1:0-7524 GCA_964597385.1 uncultured Nitrosopumilaceae archaeon
ATAGCTTAAGCTAAATCTTTGAGATTAGATAATAAAAATAGTATACTAATCAGATTCATGAGATGGTTTTGTCTTTCTAAAACTAGCATACACTCCAACATCATAAATAATTTTTAAAAATCCACCAATTACAAAAGGAGCAGAAAACCATAGAGAATGAATTATTGCACCAGTAATAGATGGACTAATAGATTGGGCAATATTTCGCGATGTGTTTGTTATTCCAGCAGCAGCAGTTCGTTCATTTTCCTCGACCACTGCAACAATGTATGCTTGTCTTGTTGGAACATCCATCTGAGATAAACTCATTCTAGCCAAATACAATGCAAGTGCAATATGAAAAGTAGGAGCAATTGCGACTAGAATCAATAAAACATTAGAAGGAATATGAGTAAAAACCATTGTATTTATCAACCCTATCTTATCTGCAATCTTTGCTGCAAAGAAAAATGAGATTGCGGTCAATACTCCTGCAACTGAAAAAATTATAGACAAGGTTGTAAGGTCTACACCAAATTTTGTAAAAAACCAAAAAGCAACAATGCTTTGAATCACAAATCCTCCGGCAAAAGAATCTAATGCAAATAAAGATGACATTTTAAGAATAATCTTTTTTGATTTTGGAGATAGATTAGATGAGAACGATTTAGAGTCAAGTGGTTTTTTGACTTCAATATTTTTTGAAAAGAAAAAGTAGATTATTGCAACTACAACTCCTGCAAGCAGATACACCATGAATAAGGGTTTGAATGAATCAATTGCAGAATAACCAAAGGCATCTTGCATTATTTGTGGCAATGAAGCAAGTAAGATACCTCCAGCCATTGCAAAGGTTCCAATCATATTATATATTCCAAAAATTGTATTTCTTTTTTTGTTGTCTTTGACAGTTTGTGGGAGGATTGCCTGCTCTAATGACAAAAATGCTCCAGTTTCTGATCCAGTGACATTTATAGTTCCAATAAATGCAGCAATGATCAACGCAAAATAATTTTCAGTTGCAAAGAATATCCCACCAGAGATTCCCATGAGAGATGCATAAATGATTAGAACTTTTTTTCGCCCAATACGGTCGGCAAAAAAGCTAGAAAATAAATTAAAAATTATACTATTGACAAGAGTTGCAGATAAAATAAAACCGATTAAAATTTCGTCAAATCCAATAAGGCTTAGATAAATTGCCAAAATCATGCTCAAAAATCCGTAAGAAAATGTTCTGACTATTCTGGCAGATAATAGTAATTTACCATCTCTAGTTAACCAATCTAAAACCAAGTCAATCACTCAAACGCTAAATATGAATTAGTCTTTTGCTATTGAAATCAAAAACTATTCAGTCAGAATTTGGATGAAAATTAAAGAAATTAAGATTGCTTGGCAGTTGCTGTTGCAGTTGGTGCAGCGTTAACTGGATCAACTGTAATTGTCACAGTATCAGTTGATGAACGACCATTGTCATCAAAGACTTTGAGTTCAAAGACTAGTACTTTGATTTCATTATTTGCAACAATTGGAGATGTAAATGATGGGGTTACTGAAGATGTTGAAGACAACTTTACTGTTTCACCAGATACTTGAGTCCACATGTATGATAGTTTTTGTCCTTCTGGGTCATTGCTCTTGCTACCATCTAATGAAATCTTGACATTCTCATTTACGATTTGATCAGGACCTGCATCTGCTATGATTGGTAGATTCAATGTGTTTACAACTTTAATGTTCATGCTATCAGATGAAGACAATCTACCATCAGATGCAGTACATGTCATGCTAATGGTTTGGTCAGTAGTGACAGCTGGGAGGGTTACAGATGTACTTAGAGATGATGGAGCATTAATTACAACGTCACTGTTAGATGAAGTCCATGTTGATGTTACTGCATCACCGTCTGGGTCATATGCTGAACAAACTAGATTAACCATAGTTCTCTCATCAGCAATTTGATCAACGCCGGCATCTACGATTGGTGCACTGTTTTCTGGAACTACAAGGAGAATCAGTTGATCACTTCCCTTCTGGTTTTCAGAGTCAGTTACGGTTAATTGGAATACCATTCGTTTAGTTTCACCAGAAACTACTGATGGTGCTTTAAATGAGAATGTTGGTTTAGTAGTATCAAATGTGACTGTTTCTCCGGCTAGTTGTTTCCATTCATAAGTTATTGGCAGACCTTCTGGATCAAAGCCTGAACCAGTTACAGTTACTTGTGATTCTCCAATAATCTTTCTATCAGGACCTGCATTTGCTCTTGGTGGCAAGTTTACAGTACTAACAACAACAGATACATCATCTTTGTCAGAGTTGCCAGAAGGATCAGTTACAGTTAGTTCGAAAGTTAGAGTTTCAGAATTAGTATTAATCATTGGGGAGAAGAAATACACAGAGAATGAAGCCTGTTCGTATAATTGCACATTCATTCCAGATGTTTGTTTCCAAGAATATCGTAATTTGCTTTCAGCATCATCAGGATCAGTAGCTGTTCCAATTAATTTTACTAGTGCTTTTTCACCTACACTTTGGTCAGGACCTGCATCAGCTAATGGACCAGCGTTAGATGGAATTACTTTAACTAATGCCAATGCATTTGCCCAACCATTTCCAGCTGAATAACCAGTTACTTGGAATGATAGAATCATTTCAGTTTCATCTGGAAGATCAGGAGCTGTAAATGTAACTGTAGGACCAGTGTATGCATTCAATGATACTCCGGTTCCAATTAGTTGTACCCAAGAGTAACTGATTGGTTGTCCATTTGCGGTTTGACCAGTTGCACTAAGTGTAACGGTTTCTCCTTCATGTACAGTTTGCATTGGGCCTGCCTGAATTGAAATTAATCTATTTGATAAAAGACCAGTTAATGGATAAACACTTACGGTGTCACTTCCTACACCGCCAAAGCCATCCTCAACAGTAAGTTCGAATGTTAGAGGATTGGTTTGAGAATAATCAATATGCATTGGAAGAATGGTTAGATATTTTCCAGTAGTAGAAGACAAAGGAATTGTTTGACCTGCAATTTGTTTCCAATTATAGGTCAATGAATCTCCATCAGGATCTACAACACTGCTTACTAGAGTAACTACGTTAATTGTTTTAAATGTGACTTGATCTCTGCCTGCACTTACAATTGGAGCATGATTAACTGGGTTTACAATGACTTCAACAGAATCAGAACTTGCTGCACCAAATGGGTCAGTTACGGTTAGTGTGAATGTTAAGACTTTGATTTGACCGTTTACAACCTCTGGTGCCATGAATGTTGGCATTGGATCATTCTTTGATGATAATTTAACTGGTTCACCATCAACTTGTACCCATTCAAATGTTAGAGTGTCGTCATCAGGATCAACTCCTTCGCCAACTAGTGTAACTATTCTATTCTCAACAACTTCGACAGTGTTGGTTTCAGCAAAAGAGTAAGTTGATACTGTACCAGCTAAAAATAGACTAAAAACTACAGATAGTAAGATAATATGCGAATTCACTGATTTATTATAAAATATCGGATATATATTAACTATACATATGACTTGTCTTTGGCAAGTTGATCGGAAAAAAGAAAGGTCAAAGTGTGGTAATACAAAATGAAAGTTTGGTATTTAGCCAGATTCAGAATTATTTCGAAAATAACAAAGTCAACAATCAGTAAATTATACAGATGTGATGAAAAGTTCAGGAAATTCTAGGTAATTGAAAAAATAGTTTTCATAGTATCAAATGCACCAGAGACAGTATGAACCTGAGATATAGTATTTTTAATTTTAAATTTTTTGAGCTCATCAGATGTAAACGGCCCAATTGAAATTACCGATAATTTTGCCATATTTTCCAACAATGAGTTTTCATCATAATCTTTTGTCATTATTTCAAAAAATGCTCTAACAGATGATGCACTGGTAAACACAATTCCATCTATTTTATTTTTTGAAAATAATTCCCTAAATTCATTCCATTGAGAGGTATCTCTAAAGGCACAAACATCATAGAGATGAATTTCCTTTACGTCAATTCCTATTTTTTCTAATAATTCTTTCAAAAAAGGTGTCGAAGCGCCACTTCTTGGAACAATTACTTTTTTTCCAACTGCATGTAATTTTGTAAATAATTCTCCAACGCCTACAGATGAGTAAATATTTGGCATATAGGCAACTTTGACTCCCTCATTTTCTAGTGCAATTTTCGTTTTAGGTCCCACTGCCATGACTATAGTATTTGCTACAGCAAGTTGGAGTTTTTCAAATTTTGATACTTTTTTTGCAGTATCAAAAAGTAGAGTTACTGCCTTTGAGCTCATAAATACAGAGTAATCAGGATTGTACTGTTTTACTGATTCTAAAAACTCATCTACAATTTTTTCTCCCTTACTCACTAGTTCAATAGTTGGTAACGAGATTGGGATTGCGTTATTTTTTGTCACCAAATCTATGAATTCAGCGGAATCATCTTTAGAACGAGTGATTGCAATTACTTTTCCTTTAAGCATTTTTTCTCCATCCTATAACTTGAGACAAATCGACGACTTTTCCTATAATGATATTTGTAGGAGGGGTAATTTTATTTTCCTTTACAAGTTTTGCAATATTTGAAACAGTACCAATAATCATTTTTTGTTTTGGAGTAGTACCATTTTGAATTACAGCTACAGGAGTTTGTTTATCTAATCCACCTGCAACAAGTTGTTTACATATTACATCTAGTCGAGACAATCCCATCATTATTACAATAGTATCCACAGATTTTGCAAGACGTTTCCATTTTACTGATTCATTTTTCTTTTCAGGATCTTCATGTCCTGTAACAAATACTACTGATGATGCATGCTTTCGATGAGTTAGTGGAATTCCAGCATAAGTCGCAGAGCCAATTCCAGATGTGATTCCTGGAACAATTTCATATTTTACTTTGTTTTCTTTAAGAAATTCGGCTTCTTCTCCACCTCTACCAAAGATTATTGGATCACCTCCCTTTAGCCGAACTACGTTTTTCTTTGATTTTGCAAACTTTACCATCAAGTCATTTGTGTTATTCTGGTGTGTGGTGTCATCCCCTACTGCCCTTCCTACGTATATTTTTTGAGCAGTCTTTGGAATCATTGAGATTATTTTTTTGCTTACCAATCTATCATACAATACAACATCGGCTTTTTTCAATAGTTCAACTGCCCTTAGTGTGATCAGTTTACTATCACCTGGACCCGCTCCAACTAGATACACCTTACCTGTCATTGTTTGTTCCATTCCTCCACTTTTTTTCTCCAATTTATTGCAAGGTCATTTACGCCTTTCTTGCGTAATTCCATTCCTACGATCTTACCTAAAGATGCAGGATCATACTTGCTTCCAGACTTTTTTACAAAAAGAGATTGTTTACCATCAACAGAAAAAGCAGATACGCTCAAAGTCATTTCATCTCCATTTGATTTAGCATATGCCCCAATTGGAAATCTACATCCAGAATCAATGTAATCAGAAAGAGCACGTTCTGCCTCTATTTCCAATCTAGAGTCAGAATCTTCAATCTTTGCCAGCATTGAATTTG
This sequence comes from uncultured Nitrosopumilaceae archaeon, assembly GCA_964597385.1. GTDB lineage: Archaea > Thermoproteota > Nitrososphaeria > Nitrososphaerales > Nitrosopumilaceae > Nitrosarchaeum. The sequence goes on from CAZQXU010000054.1 coordinate 5,539, forward strand.
TATCAGAATCATTTTTTCGTGAGACTATTGCAAGTGCTCCTTGTCCAGGAGATGGTGAAAAATCATCAATAGATAATTGTGTAAATGTTGTATCTACTCCCAATCTTGTGATACCTGCTTGTGCCAATACTATGGCATCAAATTCATTTGCAAAGACTTTTCTAATTCTGGTTTCAATGTTTCCACGAATTGGACGAACTATAACATCGGGTCTCTTTCTTGTTATTTGTACAGCTCGTCGCAATGAACTTGTACCGATAACAGATCCTGGTTTTATAGAATCAAGATTAGTACCGTCAGATGAGATAAAAATATCATTTACCATCTCTCGTTTTGGAATTGATGACAGAATCAGGTTATCAATTAATTGAGATGGAACGTCTTTGAGACTGTGTACTGCAAAATCTACTTCGTTGTCAGCAACTGCTCTGTCAATCTCTTTTTCAAATATTCCTTTTTGATCAATTGTAAATAAAGGTCTTGCATCAGTATCGCCTTTAGTTGTAATTGTTTTAATTTCAAATTCAGCATCTGGATTTATTTTTTTTAGTTCAGATTTTACCCAGTTTGTTTGTGCAATTGATAGCTGACTGCCTCGTGCACCAATTACATATTTCAATTCTTCACCGATTTTAATGCAACATCATAAGCATTTATGGTATTTTCTAGATCAGTTTTTGTGTGTGCATCAGATAAGAAAACTACTTCAAACTGAGAGGGTGCAATAAAAATGCCTTTTTTTAATAATACAGAAAACATTTTTTTGAATTTCTTTGTATCTGCATTCATTGATGAACGATAATCCACCACAGGTTTGTCTGTAAAGAAGATTTGAAACATTGAAGATGTAAAATTAATTTGGTGTGGAATTTTCATGTCAATTGCAATATCATCAATAGCATGAGTAAGCATGGTATTGTATTTTTCAAGTTTTGAATATAGTTTATTTTTTATTTTATTGATTGTCTTAATTGATGCTATTGCGGCACTAACAGATGTTGGATTTCCTGCATAAGTGCTTGCCTGGTAGACTTTGCCTCCAGGAGAAAGAAGATCCATGATCTCTTTTTTGCCACCCACTGCTGCAACTGCAAAACCGCTTCCCAGCGCCTTTGCCAAAGTTGTGATATCAGGTTTAATTCCAAAATGTTGTTGAGCCCCTCCAGGAGATATTCTAAATCCAGTAACAACTTCGTCAAAAATTAAAGGAACATCATTGTCTTTTGTAATTTTTCTAATCTCAGATAAAAAATTCTTTTCAGGTAAAATCAATCCCATGTTTGCAAGTATCGGTTCAACAATAACGCCAGCAATGTCTTTATTTTTTGATATTATTCTTTCAAGTTCTTCGGAATTATTGTATTGTACAACAAGGGTATTTTTTGATACCTCATCTAATCCACCATCAGAAACAGAAATTCCATTATGTGCAGAACCAGAACCTGCTTTTACCAAAACAGAATCATGAGCACCATGATAACATCCCTCAAACTTTATGATTTTTTTCTTTTTAGTAAAACCACGAGCTAATCTTATGGCAGTCATTGTAGCTTCACCTCCAGTGTTTACAAGTCTAACTTTTTGAATTGAAGGAAAGTTGCCAATAATTAATTTGGATAGTTCTATTTCAGATTGTGTGGGAGTACAAAACATGGTTCCTTGAGTTAGTTGTTTTGATACTGCACTTAGAACTTCTTTACGTCTATGACCTAAGAGTAATGCGCCATACCCGTTACAGAAATCAATGTATCTTTGATTATCTTCATCCCAGATATATGCTCCATTTGATTTTTTTGCAAAGAATGGATATGGCTCAAAATATCTAACAGGACTGTTCACACCAGAAGGAATTATTTTTTTAGCATCATTGAATAGTTTTTGAGATTTTGACAATAATCAACTCTATTTTTAGTTATTATTATTCGTAATAATGGATATAGGCTATTTTTGGTTACGAAATTTGTTACGAAATAAAAAGGCTGTAAT
>CAZQXU010000055.1:0-7293 GCA_964597385.1 uncultured Nitrosopumilaceae archaeon
AAGATGATGATCATGACGAAGATGATGATCATGACGAAGATGACGATTAAACTAAAGATTTACGTTTAAAATTAATTTTAATAATGATTTTTTTACTGATTAGATTTCTTTAATCTCTGTAATTGTTCCTAATACAGAATCCATCTTCACAATAGCTTTTTTCTCATCCCAACCAAGCGCTACATACCAATCACCTGCATCACCGTCATATTTTGTCTCCAGTGTCTTGATGTTTTCTGGTTGAATGTTGTATTTTTTTGCAATACCTGAAACAGCTAAAGAAATAGCATCTCTTTCTTTTTCCAGTCTTCTCTTCATTAACCCTATTCCTGGACTCATATTGTCTCTGATTCTTTTGTTCTAATATAGTTAATTCTCAAAATTACCCACAATGTTTAATTTTTTTATTTGATAAATTTACAACGCTTCAAATACCTCAATCAAAAGGTAATACTAAAATGAAATTAATCCAAAAATTTTCAAATTCATCACTTGCAAAAACTAGTACACTTGTATCTCTAGTTTCAGTTCTTGCTGTTGTAGGTCCTTTTGTAGTTGTATCTGCTGGTTTTTGGGATGCAATTTCTCATCTTCAAAAAGAGCCCGAATTCTTTTGGAGCATACAACACATCGTTGTATACACTGGAGTTTCAATAACTACTAGTGCTGCTATAGTTGGATCCATTCTTTTACTTCAAAATTCTACCAAAAATTCTCTTAGAAGTGGAATCATTCTTGTGATCATTGGTTCTCTAATTCAAATTGTATCAGGATATGCAGATTCACTTTCACATGATCTATTTGGAATTGATGGTCTGATCTCCTGGTCTCATCAGCCACTAGAATTTGGTCTAGTCTTATCTGCTTTGGGTGGATTTTTGATATTAAAAAATCTTGAAAAAACAAAACTCAGAGTACTTCTTCCATTCTCAATTATCTCATTTTTATTTTTTACAACTTGGTTAGTGTTTAATCTAGTGTTTATTTTTGGTCATACAATACAATGTCTTCCAGTCTACAAGATATTTTTATCTGGATGTTCAATCTTGTAATTTTTTAATTTCTTATATGATGTAAAAATAACAATCAATGATCCTACTAGTATCATTATTCCTGGTGGTATCATGACTTCTTCACCAGCATCTCCTAACTCAATTTGCAAACTTAATTGATTTTTTGAAGGATTTGTCACTTTAACTGTATAAGTTCCACTTTTCTCAAAATCAAAATATCCTACAGACATTTTTGTCTGAACACTTTCTTCAGAGATTATATTCTGATTATTATCTAAAATCTGAACAAATATCTGCTCACCACTAAATTCTGGCATGAATACTTTGTAATATCCAATACCTTTACCCTCAAAATTCATCTTTAGATCATGCGAATTTGATGATTCTAGTATGATATCATCAAATATTTTGTCTCCTTGTACAAATACAAACGATATCCAAATCATTCCAATTATACTTAATATCACACCAATTTTGAAAAAAGAGATCAATTCATCAAATATGTGAATTGTTTGTTTAATAAAATAATCTAAGAGGGCTCGGAGGGCTTCGATCCCTCGACCTAGCGGTTCGAAGCCGCTCGCACTATCCAGACTGTGCAACGAGTCCAAACAAGTAAGAATTTAACAGGCCTAAATATCTGTCTAGGTACTTTGAAAATATCAAAAAAAGTAGCTGGAGTTGAATATGCAATTAGGGATATTGTTCTAGCTGCAAGAAAAGTTGAAGAAAAAGGAATGAAAGTTGATTATCTCAACATAGGTGATCCTGTACAATTTGGTTTTCAACCTCCTGACAATGTAAAAGAGGCAATGATAAATGCAATAAGAAATGGTGAGAACTTTTATTCCACATCAGAAGGTCTCAAAGAACTCAGAGTAGAAATTGCTAAAAAAGAAAATGTAAAAGGATTATCAATTTCACATGATGACGTTTTAATCACAAATGGAGTTTCTGAAGGACTTGATATGGTAATATCGTCTATTGTTGAAGAAGGCGATGAGGTACTCTTACCAGGTCCATATTATCCACCATATGCCTCATACGTTAGATTACACGGTGGAATCCCAGTAGAATTTGCAGTGGACTTGGATAACTCTACGCCTGATATTGAAGATATTAAATCAAAGATTACCTCAAAAACAATTGCTATTTGCTTAATCAGTCCCAATAATCCAACAGGTGTTGTATTCAATGAATCATCTTTAAAAAAATTAGTAGAAATTGCAAATCAACATAATCTATACATCATATGTGATGAGATTTATGATCAAATAATCTTTGATCAAAAATTTGTAGGAATTGGCAAAGTAGCAGGAGATTCTCCAGTTATTGTGCTAAATGGATTCTCCAAAGTTCATCTAATGTCTGGATGGAGAATTGGATATATCGCATTTAATCAATCATCAAAACTTGATGCACTAAGAGAAAATCTTCCAAAACTTGCACGAGTAAGAATTGCTAGTAATCTCCCAGTTCAGCATGCTGCATTAGAGTCATTACGAGGACCACAAGGATACATCACTGAATTTGTATCTGAATTAAAAAAACGCAGAGATCTTGTTGTAAAACGACTCAATGAAATGCCTGGTCTATCATGCCCTAATCCAAAAGGTGCATTCTATGCTTTTCCAAAAATTGAAGACAATAGATTTGGTACTGACAAGGAGTTTGTACAAAAACTTTTAGAAACAAAAGGTGTCTTGACAGTACATGGTTCTGGATTTGGAGAAAAATATGGTAGTGGACACTTTAGATTAGTGTATCTGCCAAGCCTTGAAATTTTAGATTCAGCAATGAACAAAATAGAAGATTTTGTCAGCTAATAACTCCAAACTGAAAATTTTTCTGGAATTATCTCTATAATACAATCTGTATTATCTAATAGTTCTACTGCAGATTTATTTTGCAAACTTTTGAAATACCTTGCAAGTATTTTTTTTGCAATTTTTTTTACTTTATTATTTTCTAAAATGATATTTGCGTTTCCATACCCCATTACGCCAAATATTGGAGAATTCACTCCCACATCTACACAAAATGCAACTTTGTTATTTTTTTTAACATTTTGTGCCTTTTTGGTTTTAGTGTTTGTGCCTATGTAGATTTTTTTTGAACTATACAAATACCATACAGGTACTACATGTGGAATTTTTTTACTTCCTATTGTTGTAAGATGTAAAATTTTTTGGGTTTTTAAAAATTCATCTTTGCGGTTCATGGTTTCTAAATCCTAATAGTATCATAAAAATCCCAAAGCCAATCATGCCTACTGATACTTTTTCATTGGTAAATTCAGAATTTAAAATAAAATCCTCTACAAATTCTGGTCCCCAAAGTATTAGTTGTCTGACAAGAACTATTCCTGCCATAATTAAAAACAAAGAGCCAACTGCAGTATACCAGTTTCTTCCCCTTCGAAAATACTCGTGACTCATTGATAATACTTAGATAATTTTGATACCTGGATTTTTTATTTTATTTCGTATCATTGCATTTAGCAATAATGGTGTTGATATCTCTGCAAGATATGATAATTCTCCTGGTCCCAAATAAATTGGTCTTAAACCTTTGATTTCGTTGATCAAACCGTTTACCACATCAATTGCATCTTTATCATCACCGCATACAAAAATATCATAATCAAGTACCATTGTTGGATTGACAAGCTTCTTTTCTGAAATCACATGAAATGCTGAAACCAACTTTGATTTATTTTTCATATGTTTTAAAACAAGTTGATAAGAAAACGGTTTGTTCTCTTTAATTGGAATAAACTCAAACCCTACATCTGTTTTTATCATTGGAACAATTGGAGATACGACTACACAACTATCTTTAACTTGAGATAAAACTTCTGAGCAAACTGAGTCAATGTTTTCATAAGGAATTGATAAAATCAAAACATCGCTATCTTTTGCAACTGAGATGTTATCATTGCCTGTAATTGTTCCATTGATCTGTCCAAATGATTCCTTTGCAATATTTGTATACTCATTTGCAGACTCTGATGCCCTTTTTGCATCCCTTGATCCTACAATTACATTATGATTTTGAGACCATCTGAGAGCAAATCCTTTTCCCATTCCTCCAGTTCCGCCAATAATTCCAATTTTCATGATGTTCTTCTGAGAATCTTATTATTATCTTTATTTAACATCCGATCATATTGGGCTCAGTTATTTTTCTACGACACGGTCAAGCTAAAAACAACATCGAAAGAATTCTAACTGGAAGAACTCCAAATATTCCATTAACTGAGAAAGGAATTGAGCAGGCAGAAAAGACAGCAAAATTCTTAGAGCAAATGAACATATCTGCAATTTATTCTAGTCCTATCGAAAGAGCAAAACACACTGCCGAAATTGTTGCTAAACATAATTCTCTTGATGTAATAATTGATGATAGATTAATTGAACTTGATATGGGAAAATTTACAGGCGTTCCATACGATGAAATTTTTACTAGTCATGGAAATGTTTTCATGAAATTCTATAATGGTGAATTAGAAATCGCTCATAACGGTGTTGAGACTTTCACCGAAGTCAAAAAACGTGTACTAAGTATTGTTGATCATGTAGTTGAAAAACATCCTAATCAAAATGTTGTACTTGTAACTCATATGGACCCAATCAAAGCAATGTTAGCTACTGTAGTTGATCTTTCGCCTACAAATCTATTTGAGCTAATTATTGCAAATGCCTCATTGAACATCTTTAGAGAGTACAACCGTAAATTTTCAATTTCTGGAATCAATGTTATGGATCCATCTCGTTTCAATCATGATTGGTAACTAATAATCTTGAAAACCCTTAAATAGAAATTACAGGCCACGTTTCTCAACAGCTAATGAAGAGTATATTTGGTCTATTCTTAGTATTGGCAATTTTGGTAATCATTCCAGCAGCAGAATATGCACTTGCTGCAGGTGACGAACCAGGTCAATATCTTGATCGTAGAGTAGTAATTTGGAATTTATTTTATCGAATGATGACTGTGGCATTTACAGTGGGTGCAGTTGTATCTGGAACTATAATTTGGCTATGTTGGAGATTCCGAGAATCAAATCCAAAAGCCACTCCAACTCCATATGAAAAGGAAGGAGTTTGGTAAAAATGGGACATCATTCTAATTGGCCAGAATGGGTTTACGTTGGAGTTGTAATTGCACTAATGTGTTGGGTAGGTGCAGAAGCTTGGAATGCCGAAAGACTTGTAGAACATGTTCCAGCAGATGCCGAAGTTATCAAAGTCACTGGACAACAATGGTTCTGGACATTTGAACATGAAGACGGAACAAAAGAAATTGGTGAGCTACATGTCAAAGTCGGTAAAGCTTACAAATTTGAAATAATGTCAAAAGATGTCAATCACTCATTTAACATTCATGATTATGTTGTATTGATGGATGCAGTACCTGGTAGAGTAAACACTGTTTGGTTTGCTCCAATGGAAGCTGGCGAACATGATATTCAATGCAGAGAATACTGTGGACTAATTCACTATAACATGCGTGGTAAACTAATCATAGAGGATGATTCATCTTGATGCTAACCCTTTTATCTAAACTTTCAAGTGAGGAGAATTATCAATGGTTCTAGAATTACAAAAGCCACGTCCAATTTGGCAAATAATGTTTTCAACACATCATACTGATGTAGGTTTACTATACCTCATTACATCTCTTGCATTCTTGTTTATGGGTGGTGCATTAGCACTTGCAATTAGAGCAGAACTGTTCTTCCCTGGAGCACAAATCATTACAGATGCTATGACCTTTAACAGAATTTTTACCGTACATGGAACAACACTGATCTTCTTGTTTATCATACCATTTGCATCTGCAGTTGGTAACTACTTTGTACCAATTATGGTACGATACAAAGACATGGCATATCCAAAATTAAATGCAATAGCATTTTGGATGATTCCTCCTTCTGGTGCACTAATTTGGTTAGGCTTTGCTGATTTTACTTGGTATGCAACTCCGCCATATTCTATTATCAGCGCACCAGGTCCTGCAGCAGATATGTGGATATTTGGACTAAAGATTTTGGGAGTCTCTTCAGTATTAGGAGCAATTAACTTTGTAGTTACTATTCTAAAATGTAAACATCCAGACATGTCAATTGGACAGGTACCATTACTTGCTTGGTCATTTTTAACATCATCATTAATCATTATTGTTGCAATTCCAACATTTGCAGCAGCTCTATTGATGTTGTTAACTGATAGATTAGGTGTATCTGGATTCTTTAATCCTGCAATGGGTGGAGATCCAATTGCATATGCGCACCTGTTTTGGTTTACATTCCACCCTGAAGTGTATGTGCTAGTTATTCCAGCTATCGGAATGATGTATGAAATTATTCCAAGATTTTCAAGAAAACCAATCTTTAGTCACAGTTCTGGAATCTTTGCCTTTGTATTATTGTCAATAGTTAGTTTCTCATCTTGGGCGCATCACATGTATGCTACAGGAATGTCATTTACTGAAAAAACAGTATTTATGATTGGAACACTAGCTGCAGTACCGGCATCTGCAATGCACGTCTTTAACTTTATTGCAACAATGTGGAATGGTAGAATAAAGTTTTCAACACCAATGATGTGGGCAGTTGGAGGAATTGCATTGTTCTTCTCAGCAGGAGCAGGTGGAGTAGTAAATGCTGCAATGCCGCTTGACTTTCAGACACACGACAGCTATTGGGTAGTTGGTCACTTCCACCTATTTGTAATGGGAACAATCGCATTTGGTTCTATAGGTTATCTCTACTACATGTTCCCATATGTTACTGGTAGAATGTATAATGAAAGTATGGGTAAAGTTCACTTTGTAATGTCATTTGTAGGAACAGTTCTAGTATTTTTCACCCAACACGTCCTTGGTCTATATGGAATGCCAAGAAGAATTTTCGATTATCCTCCAATCCCAGAATGGATTGCTATGAACCAAATTGCATCAGTAGGTGCTATGATAATTGGTGTCAGCATGGTGATATTTTTGATAAATATGATTCACAGTTCTGCAAAAGGAAAATTAGCAGATACAGACGATCCATTCAACTTGGGTGGCAAATACTATTATCCATTTGAATCAAAGAACCCACATCATCATTAGGAGAAATATGAAATGAATCAAGATACTCAAAATATTTACAGAACAACCCCTGCAAGAACTGGAAAAATGATGGCAATAATGTTGGGCATTTGTATTGTTGGCGGTGCAATATTTTTTGGCATGTGGGATTATTGGACTTCTCAACCAGCACCTGTAGTTG
>CAZQXU010000056.1:0-4243 GCA_964597385.1 uncultured Nitrosopumilaceae archaeon
TATGGGTACGAAAATCTGTATTGGAAACTATGAATCCATTTCATGGTGGTGGTGATATGATAAGAGAAGTGCACAAGTATGAAACCACTTGGAATGATCTGCCTTACAAATTTGAAGCTGGCACTCCAAATATCGCTGATGTTATTGGGTTAGGCACTGCAATTGACTATCTTACAAAACTTGGAATGGAAAATATACGAGAACATGAAATTGAACTGACTAAATATGCTATTGAAAAACTATCTCAGGTAAAGGGACTTACGATTTATGGCACAAAAGACATTTCTAAAAGAGGAGGTGTAATATCTTTTAATTTTTCAGATGTTCATCCTCATGATGTAGCTCAAATAATAGATGAGGAAGGAATTGCAGTTCGTTCAGGACATCATTGTGCTCAAGTATTAATGGAAAGACTAAATGTTGCAGCTACATCTCGAGCTAGTTTTTACATTTACAATACTAAAGAAGAAGTTGACTCTTTAATTACTGCATTAACTAAAGTTGCGAGGATATTCAAACTATGAGCGGTAATGCAGACATTTATCATGAGATGATAATTGATTATTCAAGAAACCCAATTAATTTTGGAAAAATAGAAAATCCCGATGTTACTTTTCATGACTCTAATCCGTTATGTGGTGATAGTATTGACATTGATATGAAAATTACCGATAACAAGGTATCTGATATCAAATTTCATGGTAAAGGCTGTGCCATCTGTATGGCATGCTCTTCAGTACTAACTGAGATTACAAAAGGTAAGGGAATTGATGAAGTCCGAAATATTACTAAACATGATGTATTAAGTGAACTTGGGTTAGAACACTTGCAAGCAGTTCGCATAAAATGTGCTTTGCTTTCACTTAAAGTATTGAAATCTGCTCTTTACTCTTATCTTGGAACTCATATGAAAGATTCGCAAGATGTCGATAAGTTAAAAGAAGAGGCAGCAAGCCTGTACTAATATGGATAGTTTTGTTCCTGTAACTCCTATTCCACTTCAAATCAGAAAAATAATTTTTGAAAACCATAATGATGTTGATGAAAAATTCACTAATGATGAAATTTTTGAAAAGATAAAACAGAATGGCGATCTGGATCCTTCTTGGATTATAGATGACATTGAATCGTATTTTATGGATATTTGCAATTCCGGTCTTGCAAGAAATATTGCACAAAACTTTACAACGATTTGGATGAAGTTGTTTGAACCTATGAAAAAACAACACTGTAATGCATGTAATTTCGATGTGTATCTTGGAATGAATGAAAAACCGATTTGCCCTAATCCTTTGTGTAATTCAACTATTTGATCTGTATTTTGTAGCTGCTTCTTCTAGAGCTTTTATCATTGGAAGTCTTTCACCTGTAAGATAAAGAACTAGTGCTCCTCCTGCAGTACTGATATGATCTATCTGTTCTGCAAGTCCATATTTTTTTAATGCGGATGTCAAATGACCTCCGCTAACTATTGTTGTTGCCATGGAATTTGCAACTGATGTGAGCAGCCCCTTTGTTCCAAAACTAAAGTTTTCTTTCTCAAAGAATCCTGCAGGTCCACTTATGAAAACAGTTCCTGCTCCTGCAATTAATTTTGAATAATGTTCTACAGTTTTTGGTCCCAAATCATAAATTTTATCTCCGACTTCTAGTTCTCTTACATCCATCTCTACTCTATCTCCATCTTTGTCAATTGCAATGTCTACTGGAGTAGAAAAAACATCTGGGTACTCGCCAATAAGAGCATGGGCTTTTGATACTACCTCATCTTCTCTTTTTATCCCTAATGGGTAACGAATTCTTCCTTGTGCACGCATGAAGACATTTCCGATTAATCCGGTTAACAATACATGATCTGCGCGGCCGTTTTGAATTAGTAATTTTATTGCCTCTAATCTGTCAGGAACCTTAGAACCTCCCAATACAATCACATGTGGTGCTTTTGCAACTGTCATTATCTCGTCAAGGTTTCTTACCTCCCTTTCTACAATTCTTCCTGCGCATGCTGGAAGAACATAAGGAAATCCAACTATGGATGGATGTGATCTATGTGCACTAGGAAATGAATCCAACACACAAAGATCAAACAACTTTGATAATCTGCTAACCATAATCGTGTTTGCAGCTTCTTGTTGTGTGAACTCGTAATTTTCTTCAGCACATAAACGTAAATTATCTAAAAGTAATATTTCACCATTTTTCAAATTCTTTATTTCATTTTGTGCAGCAATGCCAATGACATCCTCCACGTATTTGATTTTCTTACCCATTAATTTTTCAAGAACTTTAGCATGATTGTCCATTCCTGTATAGTCTTTGTTTCCAACTCTTCCTTGATGAGATGCAACAACAACTTTTGCTTCTTCTAGAGATTTTAAGGTCTCAATAGCTTCTTCAATACGTTTAGTTCCAGAGATCTCCATAGTATCCGGATCTATGGGGCAATTCATGTCAACTCGCAAAAAAACGGTTTTACCTTTTAGGTCAAAATCATCTAATGTGAGTACCTTCACGCCTCTTCTATTATCCCCTTGGTTAAATTCTTTAGCCGATCTTTTTTGTTATGGTTTGATAAATTTTGAAAATATTTTCAATGCTTATCTACTTGAGAAAAATTAAAAATAACATACTTGAGGTTTAATTGATTGCAAAATTGGATTTTTGATATACGGTCTAGATCATTTGTTTTACTAGTATTTTTATTTGTAATTTTATCTATGTTGGTTTATTTTCAAATTACAGAAGGCTTTGATCAGTTTGTAATTTCTTTTGTTGCAAATAATGATGATAATCCTGCATTAGATATTACGATGCAAATCATTACTGAAAGCGGTGATACCATTTGGATGCTGGGTTTTGGCATATTGATGCTTTTGGTAAAAAAGACTAGAAGAATTGGAATTACTTTGATGATTTTAATCGTTTTATCCACATTACTTACTGGATACATAAAATGTGGAGTGGATAGAGATAGGCCAGATTTTGAATATATTGGTACTCCGTTTCCAGTTGAAATAAGTCATGATACATTTGCTTTGTTTTGTGAAGGTGGGTACAATGCTTCTTATCCCTCTGGGCATGCAGCCAGGGCGATAATATTTGGAATAGTGCTTGGCTATGCCTTATCTGAGCGATTTCCTAGGGGATGTTACTTGTTGTTACTTTACCCATTATTGGTGTCGATAAGCAGGGTGTATGTTCTTCAGCATTTCCCAATGGATGTGATAGGAGGTACAGTTCTTGGAATAATGCTAGCTGGTGTAATGGCAAAAAGAACAAAATTATACAAAATATTTGAAAAATCAAAAACCTAATTCTGTTAATATTTTATTGCTAATCAAGACTATGGCATAATGATCTTTGTCATGATGATATGTCCAATATTTTATATCTCTGATTTCATTTTTTTGTCTAAGCCCATGTGTGACACCTGTTGTCACGGTGTATCCAATTCTTTTTGCAAGCTTTGCTTCCTTTGGCATTAGAACTTTGAAGCCTTCTTTTTGATTATTGAACCCAATTTTTACCATATCATCAACAGCATCTGATGCATCTTTGACATCTTTGAGATCATATGTCTTAGCTATTGGCAAGTCTTTTGGATGAAAATCCATTCTTTTTTAATAATTCTTTATACTAATATTTTTTTAAAAAGCTATTTTTGCGATCAATGTATGTTAATTTTCTTAACTGGTAAGTCAAATCATGATTATATTCATAACTTAACCGACGGATTTGTCTTGAATCAAATATTGGCATCACTAGAAAAATTAGTAGTTAAACTAAGACAAAAGAAACAACAAGCAACTAATTTAAGAAAACAATCTGAAAGACAACTTCAACAGTTGCGATCACTTGAAAAAAGATCGTCATCAGGTTTACACTCTATTGATAGAAAAATTGAATCTGAAAAGGAAGATGTAACCGATGTCTCTGGAGTACTTAATCAAAAAACATCCCAATTAGAAAGTATTGAAAGATTAATTGCGTCTGCAAACGAGCGTTTAAACAGTGAAAAAGAATCTTTAACTAATTTTGAACAAGAACTGGAATTTGCTAAAAACCCTGAAGAGGAACAAAATGCAAAATTTAGAATTAATACTATTCAAGATCATATTCAGGAACTGGAATCTGAGATAAAAATCAGGGAAAAAATGGCAAAAAAGATCACCGATGAGGTCGCACAAATCAATGATGTTAAATCAAAAATAAGCACAAAAATCCAAAAACAGGCCAAATCCAA